>NZ_JBXMTI010000152.1:0-88922 GCF_057083605.1 Candidatus Villigracilis sp.
GGTTCCTGAATATTCACCTTTGATGGCGGCTTCCAAAGCTCCACCGGGCGGGTAATCGAAACCAACTTCCGGCATGGCCGGAGCTTCGGTTGCAGCGGGGGCTTCAGTGGCGGCTGGCGCTTCGGTGACAACAGCCGGTGCTTCAGTGGCGGTGGCGGGCGCCCCACAGGCTGTTAATATCATAGCCGTAACAACGAATATGGCAATAGTTTGCCAGATAGTTTTTTTCATGCTTCTCTCCTTGGAAAAGTTAAATGATTTTATACAGATGGAAGATAGGGGGATTTGGTAATTTGTCGCGCACCTCCTCAATACGTAAGCGTAATTTGGATATAGATGGGACGAATTTGAAAGGGCTTTTCATGAAAGCACTTTCATTTCAGTATAGCATATCTCAGATGAAAGTCAATAATTAAATATTAGCGTTTTTTGGAGGCGAGGGTGTGTTGTTTAGGTAGTCAAACGTTCGATCAATTTTAAGGGGAGGTTGATGTGCTGAAGAGGACGGCTTGACTCACCGATGCGCGAAAGCAGGATTTCAGCCGCCAGCCTGCCAGATTCATCCAAATGCTGGCGAACAGTTGTCAGGTCCACGGCTTCTGCGACATCGATATCATCAAAGCCGACAATGGCAAGGTCATCCGGGATCTTAATATTTAATTGCCGCGCGACTTTCATCAGGCTCAAGGCTTGAACATCTGATGCAGCAAATACGGCAGTAGGCAGCTTTGGCATGCTGAGCAACTCAAGAGCAGCCTGCCTGCATTCCTTTTGCGTATACGGACATGAATAAATGTAGCTCTGAGATAATGACAACCCCGCATCTTCTATTGCCGCTTTGAAGCCGGCCAGGCGCGATTTAACAGGATGGATTGCAAACTTTTCGGGCGGTTCAATATCACCCATAAACCCAAAAGTTTTATGTCCCTTGCCAATAAGATGCTCCGCAACCAAGCGCCCACCCTGATGGTCGTCTATCACGATGTTGTTCAAATGCGGGTGTGAATATTCGATCAGGACGGTTTCCATACCATTCCGGGATAATCGCTCTGCATCCTGATCTCCAAGAGACAGTGACATGATGATCAGTCCGTCAATATTCCTCATTAATGGAATGGAAGAAATATATCCCTGCAAGTGATCCATTGAATCAACAGGGTAGATCAGCAATTCATAATTTGCTTTGGATAAAGCCGAAGCAACGCCTCTCAGCCTTTGCACAAAGGAGGGGGCAGTGAAAAATGGAGTCAAGACGCCGATGCGATCTGTGTTCTGTAATGCGCGGGCACGCGCATCTGCCCGTGGAATGAAGCCAAGCTTATCAATGGCATTCATCACACGCTTGTGAGTTTCTGAATTTACCTTGTCGGGGGCATTCAGCACGCGCGAAATCGTCGAAATGCTTACGCCAGATACTTTGGCTACATCATAAATGGTGGGGGACTTTTTCTGGGATGTCATAATTTTTCTGAAAGCACTTTCAGTTTAACATATCAAGTTGTAAAGCGTCAAACTGAAAAGAGTCTGCATAATTTATCAACCTGGTTGAAAACCGGTAACAACAGGGTATATCGCAGGTTTATGCCAGACATCTGGATTATTGCCACTGTTGAAGCTATAGTACGCGCCATTCGAGGCAGATAAATATCATCTTATTTATCTGCTTTGATAAATTACATCTTTTCTAAAAGGAAAAACAAATGGTTCGTAAGTCAAACTTTTTTATCTTTAGCCTCGTGTTGATATTGCTCATCAGTGCCTGCGCACCCGCCGCCTCCACCTCCACAGCAGAGGCAATTGAATCTCAGGCCGACCTGGGCGCTATCAAAACTTACTTGTTGAACAAGATCGGTGAGTTAAAGTCCAGCAGTGCCAATTTAAAATCAGCCAGTGACAAATACTATGAACTAGCCAAAGCCAGCGGATTTGATTACACCGCCCTATGGGCAACTAATTCTGCCGAAGCCTCACAAGCCTTGCTGGATGCAAAGTCCGCGTGGATGGCAGCCAGCCCGTTATATGAACAAGTGGAAGGCATTGTTGCAGGCGTGCCCAGCCTCGCGGAATATGATGTGATC
The DNA here is from genome assembly GCF_057083605.1 of Candidatus Villigracilis sp. Lineage (NCBI taxonomy): Bacteria > Bacillati > Chloroflexota > Anaerolineae > Anaerolineales > Candidatus Villigracilaceae > Candidatus Villigracilis > Candidatus Villigracilis sp. Next base: position 2,079 of record NZ_JBXMTI010000152.1, read on the forward strand.
CTCGATGCAGGCGGCTCAGGCGCAGATGACCCCGAAAGCGCGGTCCCCTTCGATATCAATCTGCCCGATGGACGTATGCTGCCCAAGCCCGGCAATTTGTTTGGCGTGCTGGAAACCACACTCTGGGGAACCAATGCTGATTACATGATCGCAGATGTAGATGCCGATCTTGATTCAAATGGCACTCTGGACTTTGGCGAAGTTCTGCCCGATGCCAATGTACTCAAAGGCGCGGCGGATTTACTTGATAGTTACGTCACCGAATTGGATACCGCGGCACAAACCTGGGAGCCAACTGAATCCGATGCGTTCACTGCTTTGGTCGTGATGGTGCCAACCATGAGCGAATACTTTGAATCGTGGAAGAACTCACGTTTCGTGGCCGGTGAAGCCTCCACTCAAAGTGACTTCGTTGCGATCTCCCGCCTCTCCGATATTCAAGATATTCTTTCCAGCTTGCAGGTGGTGTACACGGGTATCAGGCCGTTAATCGTTTCCTTAAATGCCAATCAAGCGGCACAAATTGAAAGTGACCTCGGCAGTTTAAAAGACTTTGTCGCCGATGTTTATGGACAGGAACAGGACGGCAAACAGTTCACTGCTGAAGAAGCCGATCAGCTTGGCGCAGAAGCACAAAACCGCGCCACTGCCATCGCAGGCCAAATCTCACAAGTGGCCGCATCCCTGGGAATTGCAATCGAAGAATAAAGATCGTTGATTTGATATTTTGAGGGCGGCGTTGCGCTGCCCTCCCATGCTATTAAAAAGAGAACACCAAATGAAAAATGTTTTGAGAAGCCTTTTCGTGTTGGCGCTGTTTATTTCGCTGACCAGTTATCAGGTCAGGGCTGAGGCGCTGCCGCCTTCACAGGTGGCGGAAAAGATTCGCACATCCCTGTTTGCGGCGCAGATGAAAGTTTCCTCCAATCCATCCACTGCACAGGAGGAATTGGGCCGCGCAGAATCCGCGTACTCTGGCGAATTCCAGCAAACGATCCTCAACACGAACGCCAAAACCGATAGATTGATTCGCGCAGGTTTCAAGCAAATGCAGGCTGCCATCACAAATAATTCCGCGCCTGATTTTGCGCTTGCGCGCGCGCAGACCTGGACGGCGATCCTGAATGGAAGTTATGTCATCGTTGAAAAGGCAATTCAAAACAATCAAACGGAGCTTGCGCAAAGTTGGCTGATGGTGCGCGAATATCGCACAGCCACGCGTTTTTCGCGCCCGAACGCCGATGCAACATTGGCGGTCAAAAATCTTTCAACGCAAAGCATCACAGCCGAAGAGGCAATTCAATTTCTTCACGCCGATCTTTTCGATACCTATCAGGCGCGTTTGAATGAAGCCCTGCGCGACCTAAGCGCCGCCGATCAAAATGATTTTTCGATTCGCCGCGCCGAGTTGGCCGGGCTGGCTTCTGGATATTTTCAAATCCTTGCGCCCGCCTATCTTGAACAGCGCGGAGAACAATCATTGGATGAAGTGCAGCGCCTCTTTCTTAATCTTCAAGCTGCCGCCGTTTCAGGGACATCGATTCAGCCCCTGCTTGATTCTGTCCACGCTTCGCTTGATGGATTCCGCGCCGCGCCGCTCAGCCCTGCGGAACAAAGCCGCCGCGCGGGCCAGGCACTGCGTTTCCTTTCGCTTGTGCCCGTGGAGTATGCCCGTGGCGTTGTGGATGGGCGCGTGACCAAAGACTTGGAGATTCAGGAAGCAACAATTTTCCACGAAGGCGCATACACAGCATTTTCCGACTTGAAGGATTTGCTGGCTGTACAAAATCACGATCAAACAGTTCAGGCAGAAGCGCTGTTCAAATCCATAGGCGAACAGCTTGCGGATGCTGGCATAGGCAAAACCGTTGCGAGCCCGGATGCCATTCAATCTCAAACCGATGAACTGACTGGCTTATTGAAAACATTGATTCCCGCAGAGTGGCTCAAGCAAAGTTCACAGGGCGACTTTGATGTAATTTCTTCCATGCTCGATCAAATGCAAGTAGCGGTGCGAAACGGCGAATATGAGCTTGCCGAATCCGCGCGCCTCGAAGCCTACGCCATGCTGGAAGTAGGCCCCGAAGCCAAGCTGATCGTCTTTGCGCCCGAATTGAAATTACAAATCGAAGAACTATTCTGGAATGGGCAAGGCGAACATGATGGCCTTGCATATCTCATCAAAGACGGCGCGCCATATTCCGAGATCAAATCCTCACGCCTTGAATTGGATGCGTCGTTGAAAGAAGCACAGACCATCCTCGGCAAGAATACCGCGCCCGCCGCGATTGCCACCAATGCAGGCATCATCGTCTTCCGTGAAGGGTTGGAAGCAGTGGTCATTCTGGCTTCGTTGATGAGCAGTTTGAAATCCGCAGAGGAACGTAAATACCGTCAACCTATGTGGGTCGGGACAATTCTCGCCATCCTTGTCACAGCGCTCACATGGTTACTGGCGCATGGAATTCTTCAGTCGCTGGCGCGTTATGGTGAAAAACTTGAGGCCGTGGTTTCTGTCATTGCCATCGGTGTTCTATTACTCATCATGAATTGGTTCTTCCACAAAACCTATTGGACGAGCTGGCTCACAAAATTCCATTCACGGAAACGCAGGTTGTTGAATCAGGAAACAGGTCTCTGGCTGGGGCTTGTCACACTTGGCTTTACCAGCGTCTACCGCGAAGGCTTTGAGATCGTTCTCTTTCTGCAGGCCCTCGTGCTGGAAGGCGGTGTGGGCGTAGTACTGCTAGGTGTATTGATCGCGCTCGCCGCGGTTGTCCTTGTCGGTGCCATCGTGTTCCGATTGCAGAAGAACCTTCCTTATATGAAGATACTTATCATCACAGGCATCATGATCGGCGCAGTCTTGTTGCAAATGGTCGGCAGCACGGTGCACATCATGCAAGTTGTCGGCTGGGTTCCCATCCACCCGATCTCGGGTGCTGCCTTTTCCTATTGGTTGGGCACGTGGTTTGGCGTGTTTGCCACATGGGAAGGAATCGCATTTCAACTCGCAGCACTGTTTTTTGTAGTTGGCAGTTACTACCTCGCCGAAGGATTGAGAAAGCAAAGAATCTTTTCACCCAAAAAGCAAGCAGTCCAATTGGAGTCCAAAGTCTCCTGACTTTGGACTGTGCAACGACTGGAGTCGTTGCACTCCGTGGGGCTGACCTGCTCATAAATTTCTAGTAAAATTCTACATAAATCTACATTGACCATTACGCCCTTAAAAGTAAAATTTGAATTACAGAGGCGAGGGCGTGAAAAACGCCCTTGCATTATTTAACAACCCAGCCAAAGGTAGCCATGTTCCTAAAACGTTTTCAACTCGGTCTCATTCATGTCGCAGTCGCAATGACCCTCGTTCCGATCAATAGCGCGCTTAACCGCGTGATGATCTTTGACCTCGGTATTTCCAAGACCCTGGTCTCGATCCTTGCGGTTCTTCCTTATCTGATCTCACCTATTCAAGTGGCTATCGGCGCATTTTCAGATCGCCATCCGATCATGGGTTATCGACGCACCCCCTACATTCTGACCGGCCTCATACTTTGTGTCGTGGGACTGGTCATTTCCCCTTATGTCGCATATCTGATCCACGATAATTTCGCGCTTGGCATTCTGGCCGGCTTACTTGCCTTTGGCGCATGGGGCATGGGCTACAACCTTTCCGCAGTCTGCTATCTATCATTAGCATCCGAACTCTCCGGCGAAAAAGAGCGTGGCAAGACCATCGCGACCATGTTCTTCATGATGGTGATCGGTTTAATTGCGACAGGGGTCGGACTCAGCCGCATGTTGACCACGTATTCACCAGAGACTCTTTCGAGTGCCTTTAACTTCGTCGGCGCTTCAGCCCTAACCTTGGGCCTGCTCGGCCTCATCAAGCTTGAGCCACGCTTTGGGCTCCCCGCCTCAACTGCCGCATCTGAATCCCATACTTTGAAACAGATGGCTTCTGCCATCACAGCCAACCCCATAGCAAAGATATTCTTTGTTTATCTGCTTCTGTTACTTGCCGCCATCCTGGGACAGGATGTTCTGCTTGAACCATTTGGCGCGCAAGCCTTTGGCATGTCAGTTGAAGCCACCACCCGTATCGTATCCATTAGTGGTACTTTCACATTGATCGCTTTTATACTGGCAGGTGCATTGGAAGGACGTGTGCCGAAGAAGACCGTTGCCCAGGCAGGTAACATCGGTGCGCTCGTCGGTTTCCTTCTAATCATCTTAAGCGGCTTGATGGGCAGCCTGAATGTTTTCTACATTGGCATTATGCTGCTTGGTTTCGGCACAGGCATATCAACTATTGCGAATCTATCCCTGATGTTTGACCTGACTGTCGCTGGAAAAGTCGGCTTATACATTGGAGCGTGGGGCTTCTCGAATGGCTTGTCCCGTTTGGTGGGCCTGCTGCTCGCCGGAGTCGTGGCCGATGTAGCGACGCAGGTTACAGGCGTTGCCCTGAGCGGATATATCCTCGTGTTCGGCATCGAAGCGTTAATGTTATTCGTCGCCGCGATCATGCTCACACGCATTGATGTCGCCGCTTTCAAGAAACAGGTCAACGAGCCAGCCTTCACCGAAAAAGTAGCAATGGCTTCCGATTAATATGACAGACGAATGGCTTTCCCTAAGTGACGCAGCCGAGGTGTTGGGTGTACATCCCAGCACCGTCAGGCTTTGGTCTGATAAAGGCGTATTGCCCGTGCATAAGACGCAGGGCGGACATCGACGTTATAAGCGTAGCGAAATTTCTCTTTGGGCAGAGACCAGTAAAAAGTCCCGCGAGATCGAACCTGAGAATATGATGCAGGAAGTCATCCGAAATGTGCGCATGCAAATTTCGGAAGGGAATCTGCAGGCTGAGTCCTGGTATCAAAAACTGGATGCGGATGCGCGCGCGCAGTATCGCCTGAGTGCCCGCTCGTTGTTTCACGGTTTGATGAATTATGTCTCCGCAAACGATGAAGAAGCCGCCTCTGAGGCCTATGCGATTGGCTATGAATACGCGTCTCGCGCGCATCGTTATAGTTTGAATTATGTGGATGCCACCAAAGCATTTCTGTTTTTCAGGGGCACAATGATCGAATCCGTAGTAAAGGTTTACAGCGAAGCGAATGTGCCCTCGGGGCAAACTGCGGAGATGTTCCAAAAAATACATACTTTTACAGATGAAATTTTGATCAGCCTCCTGAAGACATATCAGTCATTGAATGGCAATCGCTGACCCACTGGTAACAAAAAATGAGTCGTATTTTTCACGGCTCATTTTTTGTTTGCATTATTCAGTCATCTTGTGTAGTGTCATTCTGAGCGACAGCGAAGAATCTCTGAGATTATCGTAGAGACCCTTCGCTGTTCGCTCACATTGTCCCGATGTCCTTCGGGAGGGAATCACGATTTGCTGCATAAAAATTATTCAGTCCGCAGAAGCGGGAATTGATTCTTGTACAGCCACTTCATCCGGCTGCGGCTTTGCTGCGTAGAGGAAGCCAATGAACATCAGGATCGCAGCGGTCAGTTCTCCCAAATATAAATACTGACCATAACCCAGGCGGGTTAATGTGCTGGCAAACCCAATCGAAAGTGCGCCAGCCGCGATCAAAACATTGGCGATTACACGATTTGGCATGACGCGCTTGCGCCAGAAAAGATAGGCAGACCATATCGCTCCGCCCACAAGCGTGAACAGACCGTAGATGTTGAAGAAGGGGGTCGCCAGGCGGACAGAGGTTCCCAGTGGCAAAAGACCCCGAACCGCTGTTACTTCCCTCCCGCGATAAGTAGCAGTGATTGTTTGTGAATCAGCCGGGGCGGTTTCTCCTTCATCCAATGCCTTGGTTCCATATTGCTCGCTGATCGGCTTATCGGTTGTAAAAATAGCTGTGTCTAATTTTGGCATGGCTTGTAACATCAGGTAGGTTGCGAATAAACTTCCGACGATCAAGGCCAGGGTTACAACATGTACCCATTTCTTTTTTACCAACAGACTCAATGTGCCATGCCCAAGCCAGGCGGCATTCAATGCCGCGCCAAAAAGATACCAGGTGAAAAATACCCACTTGTTCCATGCCAGGGCCAGGTATGCTTCTGCAAAACTGCCCGCGCCGAACATTGCCAGCCCAATGCCCCAATACAGGAAGGCAAAGTTGCGGCGGACAAAGTAGCGTTGGAATACATAAACTGTAAACCCGAGCATGACCGCGGTTGAAATGAAAGGAAGGATTAGATTGATCGACATGATTTATTTCTCCTGTGAGATTAGAAATGCACGAACCCAAGCAGCACGCCTGCGGCAAACACGATCAACCCAAGCGTGATGATCCCCATCAGGATCAACAGTGCGGGAATGATCTTTTCGAATAAAAGAGAATTCGGCGGGATATGGGATTTATTATTTGTGCGGGTTTGTTTAGTCATGGAAACCTTTTTATCGCTTGTCTCATAATAAAGTAAACTTTTTGTTGGATATTGCGAGTAAGAAATGAACTTCCTGTTTACTAAATTATGCGATACTCTGTAATTCTTTCCGTATTTTTCCTGTGCATATTGTCCACTTTTTGATTGAAAGAACAATATGAGTTTACGTAGGTTTTGATTAAAACTTTTGTAGAACCATCGGAATCGGCATGATATACGTCATGCATTCGCAGGTACGATAATCATATAGTCATGGTACAAAACCCGCGGCGACATGAAGTTTAACCACGGCGGATCATCGGCCATCCCAAAAACAGGGTGTGATTATTCGCGGTCTTAACCATGTCTTCCTGTTGGTACAAAAGGGTGCGTTGGAAATCAGACAATGCCCCGCTTTTACTTGCGCCATGACATTAACCTGGTTTATACTTGCGCCCATGCCAATCCCTGAAAAAATCGGACGTTACATTATTAAATCTGAGCTTGGGCGCGGTGGTATGGCCACGGTTTATCGCGCCTTCGACCCCAGTTTTGATCGTGAGGTTGCGATCAAGGTCCTGCCGCGCGAGATGCTGCACGACCCGCAGTTCCGCTCCCGCTTTGAACGCGAGATCAAGATGGTCGCCGCGTTGGAGCATCCAGCCATTGTGCCGGTCTATGATGTGGGCGATGATGACGGCCAGCCATATTTTGTCATGCGTTACATGACCGGCGGCTCCCTCTCAGAATTGATTGAAAACGAAAAGTTCTCGATTCAGGACGTGGCGCGCATTATCGAGAAAATCGCAAAAGGACTTGCTTATTCCCACAGAAAAGGCATCATCCACCGCGATCTCAAACCAGATAATATCCTGTTCGATGACAATGGCGACCCCTTTATTTCAGATTTCGGTGTAGCCAAATTGACAGAAGCAAGCGGCGGGCTGACCGGAAGCGGTGTGATCGGCACGCCGGCTTACATGAGTCCCGAACAGGCACAAGGCAATGAAATCGATGCCCGCAGTGACGTCTACGGGTTGGGTGTGATCGTCTATCAAATGTTGAGCGGCCAGCAGCCTTACAGCGCAGATACACCGATGGGTGTAGTCGTAAAACATATCACCGAGCCTGTGCCGGAGATCCTGAAATTCGCACCCAGCCTGCCTGCTGAAGTGGATGGCGTTATCAAAACCGCCATGGCCAAGGATAAAACCAAGCGTTATTCCACCACCATCGACCTGGCCAAAGCCTTAAATCTGATTGCCTTTGGTGAGGAAGGCAATATCACATTTAATACAAACCCTGGCACGGGCACCAGTTTGAGGAACTCGACCATGCAATCTTCCCGCGGGCGCACTGGGTTGGTTGTGGTTGGCGCAGTCCTGGTTGTGGCCGTAATCGGGTTCTTCCTTTTACGAAATCAATTATTAGTACCGGAGCCGCCCGCTGCTACCGCCACCACCGTTCTTCCTACGTTGACTACTGTCCCGACTGATGCTTTGGTAACAGTCCCTGCATTTGCACCAGTCTGTTCTGCCGATGTTAACTTCCCTGTTCCTGATGGCAAGGTAACCGATAGCATTTGTGCTCAGAAAATTCCTTATTCATATGCTTCCATTCCTGAACCTGCCACATTTGAAGTTCTTAACCCTCAAGGCTCATGCAGGGTTGAAGCCGTAACCGGCGGGAGAAAAGTATTGTCCTGCACCGGGCCGGGTTTCCTTGTCATCGACTTAAAAATTTGCGCACCCCCCGTTCTCACCAATGTGGAGCTAAACAAATGCCCACGCGATGCAACCTTCGATACGCCACATCAATGTTGTGTGGCGGTGCCACCGCCAGAAGCAGGTTGTACTGTGATTCAGGTCAAATTAAAGGGTTGTCAATAATCAATCGGGCGCAAACAGCGCCCGATTTTCTTTATGAAGTTGTGTCACCCTGAGCAGAGCGACACATGCACCGCGTTGCGGATGCAGTGCGGTGAGGGTCCCTACCTTTAAAAACGAAGAATGACACTGTGTAGGGTGATAAAATAACCAAATGGGCACACTATATCTCGTAGCAACGCCGATTGGCAATCTGGAGGATATGAGTCCACGTGGCGTACGGATATTGCGTGAGTCCATTCTCATCGCCGCCGAAGATACACGCCACACCGGCACATTGCTCAAGCATTTCGATATCAAAACCCCGCTCACCAGTTACTTCGAACATAATAAACTTAATAAGCTGGATTACATCCTTGAGAAACTTTCACAAGGTGACGTGGCATTGGTCTCCGATGCAGGGACTCCTGCCATTAATGATCCCGGCTACGAACTGGTCCAAGCCGCCCTCGCCTCCAGTTTCGACGTTATACCTGTTCCCGGTCCCTCGGCCTCCATCGCCGCGTTGACCGTCTCCGGCCTGCCCACGGATTCATTTTTATACCTCGGCTATCTCCCCAACAAATCCAGTGAACGCCGCAAAACCGTAATGCAAATTGCCAATTTGCACTACACTTTGATCTTCCTTGAATCCCCTCATCGCATTGTGGACTCGCTCGAAAATATCCTCTCCGTTCTAGGTGACCGTCGCATCTGCGTCGCCCGTGAGATGACCAAACTGTACGAAGAATACTGGCGTGGACATGTCAGCGGCGCGATCGAACATTTCAAGTCGAAAGAACCGCGCGGCGAGTTTACATTGGTGATCGAAGGAAAGACGAAAGAAGAAAGAATTGTTTGGTCGGAAGGTGAATTGCTGAAAGCCATCAAGAAGGGATTGAAGGCAGGCAAATCTGCAAAGGAAATTTCCGCTGAATTGGCGGAAAAAAGCGGTTGGAATAAAAAAGAAGTGTATGCTTTAGTTAATGAACTGAAATAGAGGGAAAATGAAAAAACTGCCTCAAAGACCACGTTCTCACGTTTTAGAAACAGAGTCTCGAAGATTTGTCGAACAAATCCTACCAAATGAATGGTTAGTTAAAGAAGTGAAAAGTGATTATGGCATTGATTTAGAGGTAGAAATTGTTGACAACAGCAATGTTACAGGCGCACATTTCTCGATCCAATTAAAGTCAGCAGAAGATATAACTGTAAACAAAAAAGGTTATATCTCTCATTCATGCAAAACAAGTTCTCTTCAGTATTATCTTGAAAGATCAGAATTAGTAATTTATTTAGTTTACGACGCAAAATCTAAGGTTGGTTACTGGATTTGGATACAAGAGTTTCTAAACAACCAAACTTCACAAGGCTGGAAAAAACAGAAAGAGTTCACAGTTAAGATACCTAGCAGAAGTCTTTTTAACAAAGAAGCCATCGAAAAAATAAAAAAACGTGTTTTACGTTCACACAGACAAGGAAAAATAGTTAACACGATCCAAACTTTGAAACACCCTGGTATTGACTATGGGTTTGAAATTATAGGAAACACCACAACAGTAAGTGCTTCCTATAAATATCCAAATGCGGAAAAAGATTACCCTCTTACTTTTGGACTCACATTAAACTTCGACAATACTGAGGATGGAAAGAAGGCGCGAGAGGCATGGGAAAATGCCTTTAAAAAGGGAACCCATGCAAAAATAAATACACGATTCATTAAAGAATTTAAAACTCCTGCCGAGCTGGCAGTTTTAGATAGTTTATTAGTTGAAGAATTTAAACCTGATGAACTCATAATAATGCCATTAAGAAGGGATAAAGAGTTTGCTGCCAAAATTGAAGTTTTCAACCTTTCTAATGAACTCATTGCACAGATTTCTTACATTGACTTCAAAGAAATTCGTTACGGTACTGAAGAGTCTCTTTTCTCCAATAGTGAGCAGAGGTCTCCAACAGAATTCAATCTCTTAATTGGCTTTGAGAAGAGAGAGGCAACTCTCTCGTTCAAACTAAACTATGCCAACTTTAACGCTGCACAAGTAAAAGAAGTCTTAAGTCTTCAAAAGGCATTTGCCGCTGGGGGTAGAATCAAAATGTTTCACTTAGATACGGGTATCAAAATACTAGAACAAGATTTTCATGAAAATTTAACTGAAAAGCCATTAGATATTCACATTGAACTCGCCAATGGATTAACATTAATTCAACAGAAGACAAATACGATATTTTTATGGCCAGAAAAGATAGCCATGGAAGATTATCATGCTGTATTAAAAGCCGTCAATATACTTACAAAAGGCGAGACTTTTGAAGGCAGAAAGGTAAAATTTACCATTGATAAATCATCCGCAACAGATTTATATAAAAGATTTTCTACTACACCTAAAATGGCATTTATCTTTGATGGTATGGATCACATCATAAAGATTTTTGGACAAGAAATAAATTTTGGCAAAACCAGAGTGTTAACAGGCCCAGCCAGCCTGTCAAGAAAAACTATAAGAAGCTTTTCTTCTCTTGAAGAATTATCAGATGATGCAAAGGTTCGCATAGAACTAGAAGTTGATGAGTCAGGCATTACTGTTCAGTACTACAGCTGGCTTCCTGATAAAAAATAAAACTAGGAGAGTACCATGCCCGAAAAGATCGTAACCAAAACTGAAGAAACGAAAGAAGAAAAGAAGGAAGAGAAACCAACCCCAAAGGATAATCTAGTCGAGAGCAAGCACTCGGTCAGGATTGGTGGCAAGACCATCAAGTACACCGTCACCACCGGGACGATGGTGCTCAAGGAAGAGGTCAACGACAAGGAAAAAGATACCGAAATCGAAAAGCCTCGCGCACAGATATTCTTCATTGCCTACACCAAAGACGGTGTGAAAGATAAAGGTAAGCGTCCCATCACTTTTTCATTCAACGGCGGGCCAGGTTCCTCCTCGGTGTGGCTGCATTTGGGTGTGCTCGGCCCTCGCCGCGTAATCCTCACCGATAAAGGTGAGTTGCCTCCGCCTCCCTTTAAGTTAACCGATAATCAATATTCCATTCTTGATGAAACCGACCTTGTGTTTATCGACCCGATGAGCACAGGTTATAGCCGCCCGGTGGAAGGTGAAAAATCCAAGGAATGGCATACCTTCACCAAGGACATTGCTTCTGTCGGTGATTTCATCCGCTTGTACACTACCCGTTACAATCGCTGGCTTTCGCCAAAATTCCTGGCAGGTGAATCTTATGGAACCACACGTTCGGCGGGACTCTCAGGTTATTTGCAGGATCGTCACGGCATGTTGCTGAACGGACTCATGCTCATCTCTGCCGTGCTTGATTTCACCACCATTGATTTCAATCTCAACAACGACCTGCCTTACATCCTCTTCCTGCCTGCATATACAGCAACCGCCTGGTATCACGGCAAGTTGAGTTTCAAAGGTTCTTTGCAAACCATACTAAAAGCAGCAGAGCAGTTCGCAAAGGGTGAATATGCAGCAGCATTGCTCAAGGGTGCATCCATTACACCCGAAGAGCGCGCCAACATCGTTGAAAAACTTTCGCGCTATACCGGCATCTCACAGGAATTCATCCAACGTAGTGATTTGCGAATCCTTGACCGACATTATTTCAAGGAACTCCTGCGCGAGCGTGGAAAAACTGTCGGCCGTTTGGACAGCCGCTTCACGGGCATTGATCGAATCGGGGTCACCGAGACCTATGAATATGATCCGCTCTTCGCTCAGGTCTCTGGCCCATACACTGCGGCCTTCAATGATTACATCCGCACCGAACTGAAATTTGAAACTGACCTGCCCTATGAAATCCTCAGTGAAAAGGTGTGGATGAACTGGTCGTATAGTTATTTCCAGAATCAATATCTCAACGTCGCTGAAACTTTGCGCCAGGCCATGCACTTTAATAAATATCTCAAGGTCTTCGTTGCCAACGGATATTTCGATCTCGGCACGCCGTACTTCGCCACCGAATACACCTTCGATCATCTTGGCCTGGATGCCTCCCTGCGCAAGAACATCAGCATGGCCTATTATGACGCGGGCCACATGATGTACATCCACATGCCTTCGCTTAAATCGATGAAGAAAGATCTGACGAAATTTATTAAGAGCGCGAGCTAGCCAACTAGTGTCATCCTGAGCGTAGCGAAGGATCTCTACGATAATCTAAGAGACCCTTCGCTGTCGCTCAGGGATTCACATCAATAGGACACCATGAACCTAGACGACCTCGACTTCTTTAAAAAAACAGATAAACAAAATATGCTTGCCCAAATCGATGCCTTGCCCGATCAATTGGCGCAGGCATGGGACTTGGGACAGACTCAAACGCTGCCTGATTTCAAAGACATCCAAAACATTGTGATCCCTGCCATGGGAAACTCGGCGGTCTCTGCCGAACTGGTAGCTGCTTCCGTTTTCTCGAACATTCGCATCCCTGTCACAGTTCACCGCAACTATGGCCTGCCTCCGTTTGCAAACGCCAAGCAGACTTTGGTCATCTGCGTTTCACATTCAGGTAATTCCGAAGAGACGTTGGATGCTTTTGAAACTGCACTCGAGAATGATTGCAGCACGCTCGTCATTTCCACCGGCGGAGAATTGACCAAGCGCGCTTCCGAAAAAAATGTCCCCGTCTGGAAGTTCGATCATAAGGGCAAAGCCAATGCTGGCATCGCCTTTCCTTATGCTTTGCTACTCGCATTATTTACCCGCCTGGACTTAATCCCTGACCCTGCAAGCGATGTAGCTGAGGCCGTCGCCAGGATGAAAAGATCACAGCAGCATATCGTCGCGGATGTGATCGCCGCGAAGAATCCTGCCAAACGATACGCGGGTCAATTGGTAGGGCGCTGGGTCACTTTTGTGGGTACTGAAAATCTCGAGCCGATTGCCAGAAGATGGAAGACGCAGATCAACCAACTCGCGAAGGCCGGCGCGAATATTGAAGTCATCCCCGAAGCGAACCATAACACTCTGCTTGCCACCCTCAACCCGAACCAAACCCTCAACGCTCATACCATGACCCTGTTCATGCGCTCACCGAACGATCATCCGCGTAACCGATTGCGTTCAGATTTGATGCGCCAGGCATTCATGCTCGAAGCCTTGAACACAGATGTGATCGATGCGCGCGGTGAATCGCTCATCGCCCAATTGTGGAGCTTGATCATCTTCGGTGATTACATGGCTTATTACCTCGCCATGGCTTACGGTGTTGACCCATCCGAAGAGAACGCGATATCAAGCTTCAAGGATGCATTGAAAGGAAATCCGTAAGCCACACTTAAACATCACTCGCCCCGAAAGTAATCCTTCGTGGGCGAGTGCTAATATCGATACGGATACTACTGAATTTTGAATTAATAACTTCCGTCAATTACATGTCGTTGCGAGCGCACTTTGCGAAGCAATCTCCTGTTTACGAGAAATTTTACAGCTAGCTCAAACCTTGAGATTGCTTCGTCGGGACGAACGCCCTCCTTGCAACGACATAGAAAATGGAAATTAATTTTTCAAAGATCAATATGTAAACGCAGATACAAAAGAATCCGCGTTTTCTGCGTCTATCAGCGTCCCATATTTTTTGGACAACTATATTTTTATTTCTTCGGGGGAAGTTTGTTTCCGTCACCTTTTTTGACCATTTCCACCCACAGAGAAGAGGCGAGTTCGTAGCCGATCACATAGTCTTGCGGTTTTGCCTGCAAGCGCAGAGGCCCCTTAAACGGCGCACAGCTCAGCAAATGAAATGAGGTACCTGGCACCAGCCCGAGCTCACCGATATAGGTTAGTTCCTCGAGATCATGAGTGCGGACGCGGCTGATCACACAATCTGAGCCGGAGGGGACGTCAATCAGAGGCATGTCGTTCACAGGGGGCATGACCCCATCTTTGGAAGGGATCGGTTCACCATGCGGGCAGCGGGATGGATGACCTGCAAGCTCATCCATGCGGTCTTCGATCTTGTCGTTCACGCCGCGCTCGAAGGTATCAGCCAGTTCATGGGCGGTTGCCCAATCGTATTTCATCACCTTGACCAGAAAGACTTCCGTCAGACGGTGGCGGCGCAGGGAGGGCATGGCGATTCGTTCACCTGCGGGGGTAAGCGCCACACCACGATAGGGTTCATGTGCAAGGTAACCGTGTTTTTGCAGGCGTTTGACCATACTGGCGGTTGCCTGTGCCGATGCCTCGACAAAGGAACTTAATAGCGAAAGGGGGACCTGTTTATGATCCTGTTGCAGACGATAAATTTCAGCAGCGTATCGCTGCATTGTAGAACTGACATTCATTTGAAGGAAATACTCCGAAAATCTTCAACCAGGTTGAAAACTGTTCACTATTTGATATAGATAAAATTTAATACAAATATCTAGATTATTGAGGCAGCGGTGATTATACTACGCCCCTTCATAACAGACATATATACCCTTATTTGTCTGTTCAAATCAATTTCAAGGAGTTTTGTTCGATGCAAACCATTAAGAAGAATCTATTCACCCTGCTGATCGTCGCGTTGGTGCTGTCAGCTTGTGGCGCACCCTCGGCAACTGAACCAGCTTCCCCCGTAGTGACTGAAGCGCCTGTTGTCACCGAAGAAGCCACTGCCACAGAAGCCCCAGCCGCGGTTGTGGAAGGCGATCTGGTCATCTATTCGGGTCGTTCCGAAGCGCTCATCCAGCCGGTGTTGGATGCGTTCCAGGCAGAATATCCGAACGTGAATATTTTGCTCAAGTCCGGTAATAACAGTGAGCTTGCCAACGCGTTGATCGAAGAGCAGGCAAACCCGCAAGCGGATGTGTTTGTCACCACGGAAATTTTCACCGTGCAGAATATGTATCAACAGGGTATCTTTCAAGCGTATCATCCTGCCGCGGCAGATGAATTGCCGGCAGAGTTTGTTGGCCCTGATGATAGCTGGGTCGGCATCACCCGCCGCGCGCGCGTTATCATGTACAATACAGAACTTGTCAGCGCGGAGGAAGCGCCCACTTCTATTTTTGATCTGACCGACCCCAAATGGAAGGGACAGATCGCCGCAGCAGGTTCCACCAATGGTGGTATGCAGGCACAGATCGCCGCGATGATGCAGTTACTTGGCGAGCAAGCCACACAGGAATGGCTCACCGGAATGATCGCAAATGAAGTGACTTTCTTTGGCGGCCACACGGATGTTCGTAAGGCAGTTGGCGCAGGTGAGTTCAAGATCGGTTTGGTCAATCACTACTATTATTATTTGCAGGTTGCAGAGGGAAGCCCGGTTGGAGTCGTGTTCCCAGATCAGGGTGATGGTGAGATCGGTTTGATCACTAATGCTACTGCTGCTGGCATCGTTGAAGGCGCAAAGAACGTTACCGCTGCGCAGGCCTTCATTGACTTTTTGCTCTCGCCCGAGGGTCAGAAAATATTTGCGGAGTTGAATTATGAATATCCGCTTATCCCCGGTGTTGCCCTGCATTCTGAAGTGCAGCCTTTGGATGATTACCGCCTCGCGGATGTGAACGTGGCTGAAGCCGCTCTCAACCTCGATGCAACACTCAACCTGATAGAAACAGTAGGATTGCCCTAAATCAAGAGAAAGACTCTAAAGGTTTCCGTTGATAATAAATATGCAGTTAATCAGGAGATTTCCGTAAACCTTGTTGCTGATTTGCTGTAAAAAACCTTTAGAAATTGTCTGAAAAGTAGGGACACAGCGAGTCAATTCAAGATTTTGGCCGTAAATCGTTTCGCTGTGTCCCTACAAATCCATATCTAAAGTTGAGATTTCAGACAGTCTCTTAGGGTCTATGTGATAGATTTTCAATGATGCAGCGCTGGAAGAATTTCCTGCACATCCCCAAACACATTAACATCAGCCCCCGGCTTTTACTGGCCGCGGGGCTGGTGGCTTTGTTTGTGGCAATTCCGCTGGTTTATATTTTTTTCCGCGCCTTCACTGGCGGCCCGGAAGTGTGGATGCGCCTCCTGCAAACCCGCATTTGGAAGCTGCTCGCAAACACATTGCTGCTGACAGTTGCCGTCACAAGCGGAGCTGCGCTGGTGGGTGTGAGCATGGCATTCTTCACCGAACGAACCGACTTGCCCGGCCGACAGGTTTTTCGCTGGATGCTGGCTCTGCCGCTGACCATCCCAGCTTATATTGGCGGGATCGTTCATCTCACTTTGCTTCGCCCGCGTGGAGGGGTGATTCCGCAATTGTTGGAAGAGTGGTTCGGGCGGCCTGTGCCAACGCCAAGTCCGCTGGGGTTTTGGGGTGCGGCCTTCATTCTCACTTTGTTTACCTATCCTTATGTTTATTTATTAAGCGCTGCCGCTTTCCGTTCTTTGAATGCATCCATCGAAGAAGCCTCGCGTACTTTCGGGCGTAATAGTTGGCGCACATTTTGGGAAGTAACCCTGCCTGCCTTGCGCCCGGGCCTTACTGCGGGAGCATTGCTGGTCGCATTAGATATTCTGGCAGAATACGGTACAGTAGCATTACTGCGTTACGAAACATTTTCATCCGCCATCTTTGTGCAATTATCAGGCAGATATGATCGCTCCGCCGCTTCGATCCTAAGCGGAATCTTGATCACCATTGCCATTATTATTTTGTGGGGCGAATTGCGTTTGCAGGGAAGGGCACGCTACACACAAATGGATAGTCATTGGCGCCCGGCAGTCCTCCTCCCGTTACACCGTTGGAAGATTCCAGCCTTACTACTTGTGATGCTTGTTGTTTCATCCAGCCTGCTTGTGCCTGTATTCGTATTAAGTTTCTGGAGCGTCACAGCCTTGCTTGACCCTGAATCATTTTCCGCAATTATGCGTTCTGGCTCGCAGGGCTTTGGCGATTATGTTTGGAACAGTTTATGGAGTTCCGGTCTGGCCGCGTTTCTGGCAGTTGTACTTTCCCTGCCTGTAGCTTTACTGGCAGTGCGCTATCCCAGCCGGCTATCGCAGGCGATCTCGCGTTTTTCACAGATCGGATACGCCATTCCTGGCGTAGTGGTTGCCCTCAGTTTGGTATTGCTTGTCAACCAGTTTTTGCCTTTCCTTTATGCAACCCCGTTGATCGTGGTGATGGCATATGTGTTGCGTCACATGCCGCAGGCCATTCGCGCGAGCGAGGCTGCCTTGAATCAACTTTCCCCATCCATGGAGGAAGCCTCACGCACGCTTGGGCGAACCTCCATGCAGACGATTTTTCAAGTCATATTGCCGCTTATCCTGCCTGGTCTCATGGCAGGCGCGGCTTTGGTATTCCTCACTTCATTGAAAGAATTGCCTGCCACTTTATTGCTTCGCCCCGCTGGTTTTGATACACTCGCGGTACGCGTATGGATCTGGGCTGAAGAAGGTTTTTATACACAGGCTGCGCCAGCCGCTTTGCTGCTCGTGCTTGCATCCGCCTGGCCGCTTTATTTTCTGTTACGCCGGGAAAAAATATTCAAATGAATGCTCTCGAACTAAGCCATGTGACCAAAAAATTCACATCAGCCGGCACCCCGGCAGTGAATGATATTTCGCTCACGCTCCG
Organism: Candidatus Villigracilis sp.; assembly: GCF_057083605.1. Classification (NCBI taxonomy): domain Bacteria; kingdom Bacillati; phylum Chloroflexota; class Anaerolineae; order Anaerolineales; family Candidatus Villigracilaceae; genus Candidatus Villigracilis; species Candidatus Villigracilis sp. The sequence continues at coordinate 19,880 of NZ_JBXMTI010000152.1, forward strand.
CACTGGTGAGATTCTTGCGCTTGTCGGCCCCAGCGGATGCGGCAAGACGACCACCCTGAGGCTCATTGCCGGGTTGGAGAGACCTGATATGGGTTCGATCACCATTAAGGGACAGTTGGTTGCCAGCGATGGGAATTTTGTTCCGCCTGAAAAGCGCGGCGTGGGCATGATATTTCAGGATCATGCCTTGTTCCCCCATCTCACCGTATTTGAAAATGTAAAGTTCGGGTTGAAAGGTCAGCCTGCCGCAAAAGCACGTGAGACCACAACCAGCATGTTGAAGTTGGTCGGCCTTGAGAATTTTGGTGAACGTTACCCGCACCAACTCTCCGGTGGAGAACGTCAGCGGGTGGCATTGGCACGGGCGCTCGCTCCTCATCCCGTATTGGTGTTGATGGATGAACCGTTCAGCAGCCTCGATGCAGACTTGCGTCATGAAGTCCGCGAGCAGGTACGAGGCATTCTGAAAGCCATGAATGCCACCGCGGTATTCGTCACGCATGACCAGGAGGAAGCGCTTTACATGGGAGATCGGCTGGCTGTTTTTCAAAGCGGCCACCTTGAGCAAGTCGGTCTGCCAGAAGAAATCTTTCACGCCTCTACTACGCGCTTTGTGGCTGAGTTTATGGGTGACAGTGACTTCTTACCGGGAACTGTGCAAAAAGACGGAGTTCATACTGAGCTTGGCCTGATTCCCCAAAAGTTAAATCTCCCTGTTGATTCATCTGTTGAAGTTGCCTTGCGCGCCGATGATGTGGATTTTGATCAAAGCAATCATCCCAACGCACTGGTGCTGGCGCGTTTTTTCCGCGGCGCGTATTATCAGTATCGCCTGCGCCTTCCATCTGGCAAGTTGATCCATGCCTTCAAGCCGCATACCCAGTTAATTCACCCCGGCGCGTCGGTTCATGCCTTCATCAATGTAGAACATCACGTTACGATATTTCAAAATGGGATTGCAGTGGGGGATGAGTAGATTGGCAAGACTTGTGGGTATTTCTATAATGAAACTAGAAAATTTTCGTCTTTCGTAATTCACCAGTTTTTTCGTTTCTTTCAAAGTGCATTGATACAATCTCGTCTGTAATGACATCTTCAATAATTTCAATTGCTAAGCTGATTGGAAGTTGTATCAGGCTGTCCTTTTTCTCCCGATCAGAACTCAACAAAACTCCAGTAACTTTGCCATCATCCGAGAAATCCGAAAAGATTACGTAGGCATGAACAAATTGATGAGTGAGCATTTTTAATGTCAGTTTTTTCTCTACTCTCAAATCTAGATCAAATAATTCATCAATAAAATATTTTGTGTAGTCGTCTACAACTTTTCCTTTATTTGGGTAAGTTAGGAATTTGTACTCTTTGTGACTGATTCGATTAGTGAGTTTTCCCGCCTCTATCAATGCTCGAACACTAAAAAATGTCATCATTAGTTCTCGTTCAAATAAGACTATTGACCGATATGACCAGCGACGTTGATTTCGCCTTTTTCTCAAAGTGTTGAGACCTTGTTGTAATTTTTCTTTCCAAATCACAGAATCAATCATAGTTAATTATCCACAGCCTAGCGTGACTCATTCCCGAAAATGCTTGATGCGGGATTGAATTTCCGCAAGTGTAGCATAAAGTTTTGGTTAGCTACACCCCTATGCAAACTGTTCTAAATTGACTGCCACCAATGGAAGCGCTTCGTCCACGAATTTATCGAGGGCGGGGCGTTTTTTCATGTGGCTGTAATGAGCTGCCAACCCATAAATTGCCCAACTGGCAACTGTTGCGGGAATCTCAGTTGAGATTTTTATATTGGATTGTTTCAACCAATAGGATAATAGTTCAAATAGTTGTTTTTTGATTTGTCCTTCCACCAGCGACTCGAATTGTTGATGTGGTTGGGCGCATTCGCTGTGTACATTGGAAAGAAATTCACACACTGCGAGAATCAAGCTCCTCAAATTATCGGGGGTGTAATGACAGGCGTTCAACATGCGCTTTTCGATCTCCTGCATAAACATCTGGCTGATCGAGTAATCGAGCAGGGCGTATTTATCCTGAAAGTGCGCGTAAAAGGTGGCGCGGTTGATTTGCGCTTTATCCGTCACATCCTGCACGGAGATGCTCTCGAAGTTTTTTTCAGCGAGGAGACCCTCAAAGGATCGCAGGATCAGGCCGCGGGTCCGTTTGACGCGGGGGTCGAGTTTTTCGTCGGGGTTAGGCAACATTTTGTCTCCAGTGTTGCTTAGTCAACAGATCACAGGTTTTGTTGGTTGACTTGAAAAGGTTGTCTTGGTAAATTAACAACACTCGTTGTTTAAGCAACGGTTGTATATTATCAAACAAACCAAGGAGAGTCAAGATGAATATTGCTTTATGGATCGCACAGGTACTGCTGGCTGGCATGTACGGCATGGCTGGCTCGATGAAAACAATGCAAGTTGCGAAGGTGCGCGAAATGATGCCGTGGTCGAAAGGCCGCAGTGATGGCTTTGTGCGTTTCGTTGGAACCTCTGAATTGCTGGGCGCATTGGGAATGATACTCCCCATTCTGACCGGTATTTTGGCATGGCTTACGCCTGTTGCGGCGATTGGCCTTTCCATCATTCAATTGCTGGCGATCTTCCAGGAACATTTGCCAAAGAAGGAATACAACGTGATTCCGATGAACATCGTTTTGCTTGCGCTTTCGATCTTCGTGGCCATTGGCCGTTGGGCATTGATCGCTAATTAATCACTCATCATGACACCATATGTTCTCACCGCCATCCTGAGCGGTGAGAACATATTATCGGGCAACGAAATTAAAACGAGATCGGTGTAGTCTAAAGAAGAAAGACGGTGATGTTCCAAGTCTTTTGATTTCTCATCGTCGAGTAAGGAGAATAATGAATCAAACACAAACTTCAGATAAAACCGAATTTTCGATTCATCCCGCCACGCTGATTGGTCACGTCTCGTTGACCGTTGCCAGTCTGGAGAATCAGATCGCGTTCTATCAGCAGGTGCTGGGATTCCAATTGCACTGGCGCGAAGGCAACAAGGCAGGGCTTGGTGCAGGCGGCGCAGACTTGTTGCGCCTCACCGAAGAACCCAACCTGAAAAAATATCGCGGTGTAACAGGGCTGTATCACTTCGCAGTTTTATTCCCAAATCGCCGTGAATTGGCGCGCGCCGTGGGACGATTGTTTGCCTTGAAATATCGCAATGCCCCCACTGACCACATCATGACCAAGACCACCTACCTTGATGACCCAGAAGGTAATGGCATTGAACTGTATTGTGAGTCACCCGAAGACGGCTCGTGGACGATAAAAGATGGCAAATATGAAACCCGCCGCGCCGATGGTTCATGGAGCGACGGGCGTGAGGCATTGGATGTGGATGCGTTGCTAAAGCACTTGAAGGAAGATGATAAATTGGATGAACCCATCCCGCCTGAAACCCGCATGGGACATATCCATTTGCATGTGCGGAATATTCAAGAAGCTGTCGACTTTTATCACGGCATCCTTGGCTTTGACTTGATGGGCAGCGCCACCCAATTTCAAATGGCGTTCGTCTCTGCCGGCGGCTATCATCATCATATCGGGTTGAACACCTGGCAGGGCGTGGGCGCGCCACCACCTCCTGCTGATGCAGTGGGCCTACGCTACTTCACGGTTGACTTGCCAAATCAAAAGGCATTGGATGATATAATTTCAAGAGTCAATGCTGCGGGCATCGCCTCAAATCAAACTGACGATGGCTTGCTCCTCCATGACCCATCGCAAAATGGCATACTGCTAACTCTTGCAAAATAGGTCCCCCGCGCAAGCACTTGTGGAAAAATTAAACAGCCAAAGCAACTTATTTGCTTTGGCTGTTTTTTAATTCACTTTTATGATCTTATACTCTCATCGGCTTTGGCCCGATCAAGGTTCGATGTGTCACGCGCATACAGGCATCCATCACAACCTGTAGACCCGCATCCCGCGCAGATTGGGCGGCTTCTTCATTAACAATACCCACCTGCATCCATACAACTTTCGCGCCGATCTTGATAGCCTCCTCCACGATGGGCGGAACATCTTCTGACTTCCGAAAGAGTTGCACCACATCCACTTTATCGGGAATCGAAGATAGATCGGGATATGACTTTTCACCCATTATTTCTGGTGTAGTTGGGTTCACAGGGATGATCCGATAGCCCTGTTCCTTCAGGTAAGCGGCAATCGAATAACTATCTTTTTCCAGGTTTGAAGACAAGCCAACAGCGGCTATGGTCTTTGTGGATAATAGTATTTCCTTTAATACTTTGGGGTCATTCATGTTGTTTTCTCCTTGAGGTTACACTACGTATTAAAATTCATAAAAATATAATTTCCATCAGTTCGTCATTGCGAGCTGTACTTTCGCGAAGCAATCTCCCTCACAGTACAAGAGATTGCTTCATCGGGAAGTACACCCTCCTCGCAATGACGAAAGTTATTAAGATGGAGCCATCTTGAGCGGCAGGCTGGCTTTGAATGTCGTCTCGCCAGGTTTTGACTCAACCAATAACTGTCCATGATGGCGGTTGACAATGATGTTATGTGAAATATGCAGCCCTAGCCCGGTCCCAGACCCTGGAGGCTTCGTAGTAAAGAATGGCTCGAAAACACGCTCACGAATTTCTTGAGGAATGCCGGGCCCGTTATCCGTGATCTCAACCACCACGCAATCATTCTTTACGTATGTCCGCAAAGTTATTTCACCTCTGCCATTCATCGCATCCACGGCGTTATCGATGATATTCGTCCACACCTGATTCAATTCACTGGCATAAGCTTCGATGCGCGGCAGGTTGGGAGAGTATTCGCGTTTGATGGTGACACCCTGTTTCAGCTTGTGCTGCATGATGATCAGCGTATTTTCCAGCCCCTCATGGACATCCACTTCAAGCAACGGCGCCTGGTCGAGATAAGTATATGATTTCATCGCGCGCACGATCTGCGCGATCCGCTCGGTTGCATGTAAAACTTCCGAAAGCAAATCCATCGTCAGGCAGGCTACGCCCAGCCATTGGATCGACAAGCCAAACAAAGCGCTGCCCTTCAGCTTTTCAAGCGAGCCCACGTCCCATCCGAAATTGACCATGGCGGGTGCAAGCTCCCATGCGGAGTCGACTCCGTTCGCCTCCAACCAAGCCTGAAGCTGATCTACCAAGTCGATCTTTTCCAACGCCTCAAGTTTGAGCGGCGATTCAAAGCGACTCGCGGCTTCCTGCATAAAATCATGCAGCCACTCTACCTGGCCTTCTTTAACCGCCAGCGCTTCGATTTCCTGCGTCAACTTGATGTATTTCGGTTGAGATTCTTTCAACAGCGATCCGCTTCTTTGCACAGCTGCGGCGGGGTTATTCAACTCATGCGCCAGCCCCGCGCTCATGGTTCCCAATGCGGCCATCTTCTCTTGTTGGTGCAGCAGGGCATCGTTCTGGTTCAAGCGCGCCATCACCCAGTGCAATACAGCTAACGCCGCGGTTGAACTGGATGACAGGAGTTTTACGAATGCTTCCTGTGGAATACGTAAGGCCTCGCTGTCGGTCTTGGATATGATCGTGGCAGAACGCGGCGTGCGCGAGAGCAAAGCCATCTCACCAACAACATCCCCCACATTGCGGATATCAATTTTTATCAATGATTGCCCGGATTGTTTCTGTACTTCAAATTCTCCGCCCAGTATCACGTAGGCTGCATCGCCCAGATCGCCTTGTTTGATCAACGTCTCGTCTGCGTGCAATGAGACAGGCTCGCCCATATCCACGAGTTGCTGTAACTCCTCGTCAGACAGGCCTTGAAATAGCGGAGATTTGCGCAGGTTTTGGAGGTTCATTTTATTCATACATCGGTGGTTGAGTAGCCCTGCATGCTCTTTGCAGGGCGTATCGAAACCACCAAGTTTTCAAATTATCTTTCATTTGCTTGTAACTCGTTGGTCTCGATATACTCCTCGCTAGCGCTCGGAGTTACTCGACCAACAGTATAGCGCTCACAACATCTTCAAATATTCCTTCATCAACGCAAAAGCAACGGCGCCTTCACCGGCTGCGGAGGCAACGCGATGATTGGTTCCAAAGCGCACATCACCTGCCGCGAAAATGCCGGGGACGCTGGTCTCTAACGGAAACGGGACCCGCTCCAGGGTCCAGCCCTGAGGCAGTTTTTTATCCAGCATTAGGTCGAGGCCTGTAAAAATATATCCCTTGTCACTGTGCATCACGAGATCCGAAACAAGCTGGCTTTGCGGGCGAACACCGATGAACACGAACAAGGCGGAGGCATCAAGAGTTTGGACTTCTCCGCTTTTTGTATCTTTAACGATGATCTGTTCCAGCGTGTTCGTGCCTTTGACCTCGATCAGATCGGTGTTTAATAGCAACTCAATTTTTTCGTTATCGTTCAGCGCATCCACCAGATATTTCGATGCGGTCGGTTCAGGCCCGCGTATCAAAACCGTAACCTTGCGTGCGAAGCGGCTCAGATACATTGCGCCCTGCGCCGCGGAGTTTGCACCGCCGACGACGAACACATCCTTATCTTTGTAGTTCATGGCTTCGGTATATGCCGCGCCGTAATAAATTCCCGCACCCGTCAATGTATCTGCGCCTGGGCATTTCAATACGTGGAACGACGCGCCGGTTGCGATCAATACGGCGTGGCAGGATATTTCTGTGTCGTCGGATAATTTGACAATGCGATACGCATCTTTGACGAAGACCTGAGTTGCCTCCTGTGCTGACAATATTTCCACGCCGAATCTTTTTGCCTGCGAAACCGCGCGGCGGGCAAGGTCGTCACCGGATATGCCCGCAGGGAAGCCAAGATAATTTTCTATCTTCGGGCTGCTGCCTGCCTGGCCACCTGGCGCGGCCTTCTCGATCACGAGACAGCGATAACCTTCCGAGCCTCCATAGACAGCGGCTGCCAGCCCGGCAGGGCCGCTGCCAATAATTACGATGTCATAAAAGGGAAGCGCGGCGTTGGTTTGCAGGCCGACTTTATCAGCCAGTTCCTTCAGACCCGGTTCGATCAATGTATTTCCATCTGGGAAAAACACAACAGGGAGTTTGGTTGGGGAATCTGGTGATGCACTGTCAACTAATTCGCGCGTGCTTGAATCTTTTTCAATATCCAGCCATTGATAAGGGATTTGATATCTTGTGAGAAAATCTTTCACTTGATGGCTCGATAAAGACCACTGCGTTCCCGCGACTCGAATCCCATCATAAGGCAAACGGACGCGAATCTTCCAGTCTTCTAAAAGTTCATCCAGTATCGGGTACAGCCGTTCCTCGGGCGGATGCCAGGGCTTCATCAGGTAATAATCCAAGCCGACTGCATTGATAGAGTCGATGGCGGCTTGTGAATCTGCATAGGCGGTCAACAAAACCCTCTTTGCCTGTGGATAAGTCTTTATGGCTTCTGCGAGGAATTCCGTTCCGCTCATGGCGGGCATGCGTTGGTCAACTAAAAACAACGCGACAGTCTCATTGCGTTGTTGCAATTTGACTAAATAATCCAACGCGGCTCTGCCTGAGTTGATCGGCAGGATGCGATAGTCTTGTCCATAACGACCGCGCAAGTCGCGGTCTACGGAGTTTAAGACGGCAGGGTCATCATCGATTGTAAAGATAATAGGTTTTGGCATGGGTCTTATCCCTAATCTGGATGGAAGATGTCGTTATTCTAACATCATGTGAATGATGAGTGAGAGTTTTCGTTCCAACGTGAAAAAAGCCTGGTTGGACTGGGGCAGGTTCAAGTGCGGTGAGAAGCGTGAGATTGTCCAGAGGGTTATAATCAATCGAAAACTTGTGTTGAGCTTGTCGAAACATCCAAAACCGTGGTCTCGGTATGTGCCTCGAAAAACACTCGGCACTACTCGGCCACCATACAAATCGTCAATCAAAAATCGTAAATCGGAAATCACTATGCATATATTGGTAACAAATGATGATGGCGTGCAAGCGCCCGGCCTTCTGGCTCTCGCGCAGGAAATGCGCAAACTTGGCAAAGTGACTGTCTTTGCGCCCGATAAGAATTGGTCTGCATCGGGACATGTCAAGACTTTGGATCGTCCGCTGCGGGTGCGTGAAACACTGCTTGCGGATGGGACACCTGCATTCAGTTCGGATGGCGCGCCTTCGGATTGTGTGGCTTTGCCTTTGCTGGGATTGCTCGAAGATCAAATTGATCTGGTCGTTTCAGGGATCAACCCCAATGCGAATTTTGGACATGACGTCACGTATTCGGGCACCGTTACTGCTGCGATGGAAGCTGTCATCACCGGTGTGAAAGGGATCGCGATCTCGCTTGATTCACCTGAAGGACATGGGGGCGCTTTGGATTATTCATGTGCAGCCTCGATTGCGCGCCGCATTGTTGAAAAAGTAATCGCGGATGGATTGCCCGAAGGTGTAGTAATTAATGTCAACGTGCCGTATTTGAAAGAGAGTGAACTCAAGGGCTTCATGGTCACACGTCAGGGATTGCGTGTCTATCGTGATGCGCTGGATGTCCGCGCAGACCCGCGCGGCAAAGCCTATTACTGGATCGGCGGCGAAACGCCCACAGGTGTGATCGAAGAGGGCACGGATTATGGCGCATTCGCACAGGGCTATGTATCCATTACTCCGCTACAATTGGACTTGACCCATTACAAGGCAATGGATGTGTTGAAGAAGTGGAAGTTTTAGGGAAAATCCGTTGGTCGAGTAAGACGAGCGTTTTTCTCGTCTATATCGAGACCAACAGGTTATAGAAATACTTTCATTTATTTGTGGTCTCGATATGCTCTCACCCGCACTGCACCAAACGCAGTGCGGTGCAAGTGTCGCGATGAACACTCAGAGCTACTCGACCACCGGATAAGGGAATAAAACCATGAACTTCCTCCAAAAACTCTTCGGCGGTTCCTCCGCCAAACCTGAAAAACGCTATTACAGCTTCACGGTCAAATGCCTGCGCTGCGGCGAGTTGATCGAAGGCCGCGTGGACTTGGATAACGATCCCAGCGTGGAATATGAAGAGGGCGGCGATGTGTACTTTGCCCGCAAAGTATTAATGGGAGATGGCCTGTGCTTTCAACGTGTGGAGACCACTTTCAAATTCACCCCAGCCCGCACCCTGATTGAGCGACAGATTATGGGCGGGGAGTTCGTTGCATAAAGGATTTGTACCTGGCGCGGTCATAAAAAATATTTATTATTTCAGGATGACATCATATGACAAAAGGCAACCACCCTGCTTCAAAAAATAAGCGTACAGTCAGGAAGCATAAAGAAGGAGAAGATAAAGAAGATAATAAACTTAGCCCTCAGATCGCGGTTGCGATTATTGGTGGTATCGTAACAATTGTTATCACCCTTTTCTCATTTCCTCCCTTTCTTCGTTTATTTGAATCAAAGGAAACACCGTCAGTTGCCACCCCTCCAACATTGGATGTGCCTGTGTCCCAGTCTTCAACTCCTGCAAATTTTGAAACCCCCACTTATACAACGCTGCCTCTTGTCGTAAATAACGATAATAACCAGGAAATGATCTTGATTCCTGCTGGTGAATTTATCATGGGTAGTGATAATGGAGACCCTAATGAAAGCCCCAGCCATGTCGTTTACCTGGATTCGTATTATATAGATAAGACAGAAGTTACAAATGTGGAATATAAACTCTGTGTGCGGGATGGGATTTGTCAGCAACCCATAGAAATAACATCCAGGACTCGTACTCAATATTATGGTGACAGTCAATTTGATAATTATCCCGTAGTGTATGTAGACTGGGGAATGGCGAAAGCATTTTGTGAATGGCGGGATGCACGCCTGCCGACCGAGGCGGAATGGGAGAAAGCGGCGCGTGGCGGAAGCGGATTTATCTATCCCTGGGGCGATACTTTTTCCTGTCATAAAGGCAATTTCGACGACGAAGAACAAATAGATAGTTATTTCGTTCCCGGAGGCCCAAACTGCGATGGACATGTGGATACTGCACCGGTAGGTTCGTATCCAGCTGGAGCTAGTGGCTACGGAGTTATGGATATGGCAGGTAATGTTTGGGAATGGGTCAGTAGTTTGTCCAGCCCTTATCCTTACAACAAAGATGACGGGCGTGAGAGCCCAAATTCATCAGGTATGCGTGCCATTAAAGGCGGGGCATTCACCGCAAATAATTATTATTCCCGTTCCTCAAATCGCAGCGAGGACACCCCAGTGATCAGCGATGATACAACTGGATTTCGTTGCGCCAGTTCTGTAGCGCCATAAATATTTCTCGCCTCAGTATATCTGCCAGAAAGGAATCCTATGAAACGTATCACACCATTCATTGTTATCCTCAGTATCACACTTGTAGTCACAGCCTGCATTCCAGATATCGTTGGTGGAAGTCCATCAGTAAGTTCAGAGCCCGCTCTAACCCCTCAGCCTGTGGAAAAGATACTTTCCTCATTCAATGCCGTTCAAGGTACGAATATTATGATGGCTGGGGTAGTCGCTGCGCCTGTTGCGCGTGATAGCAGCTTTAATCCGCTGGAGTGGATCAACAACAGTAGCAGTTACTCCTCTTATTCATCAGGTACATATAACTATGTCTTCTTCAACCTGGTCACGGAAAACCATAAACGCCTTCTGCCTACCAATGAATACACCATCTACCAGACTGCGGGTTTCCCAACCTTGCAATATGATCCCGCTAACCCAGACCAGCCCACTCCGCCCATAAAATGGTGGGTCTATGGCATTATTAAAAATGACACAAACAAGGATGGTTATTTCAGCTACGAAGATAAAATGACCATCAGCCTCTCCGATGTGGGCGGCAACGGTTATACAGAACTGATCGAAAACGTGGATGCAGTCCTCGGCCAGATTTACAAGTCTGATTACGCAATGTTCATCTTGTACAACACCGATGACAAGAATTACATCGCGAAGATAAATCCATCCGCGCGTGAAGTCCTAAGCACCACTGAAATGGATCTTGGCGAAGACGTAAAATAAAACATCATGCGGCGTCTCACCATCGTCATCCTCATTCTGCTCGCCGCGTTTCTCATCGCACAAGCCGTGTTCTCTTTGCAATGGCCCATCGCGCACGACGAAGCGCCGCTCTTCTATGAAGCCTTCCTCATGCAAAGCGAAGGCCGCGTCCCCTATCGTGACATCTTCGACTTTCAAATGCCAGGCAGTTATATTGCCTATTATGCTCTTGGCAGCCTTGCTAGTTTCAACGCCTTCCGCATCCGCATTCTCGACATCCTTCTGCTCGCTGCGCTGATCTTCATCACATGGCAATTCATGCAGCGCTTTGGCAAGACCTCTGCAATCGTGGCGGGCCTTCTCTTTGGTCTCAAATATCTTGAAGGCGGCCCATCCCTTTCACTTCAACGCGAATATCTATTATTGATCTTCATCGCATCATCTCTCTTAATAGGAATGCGTGACTCTCTGACTCTCAAGCATAGACTCAGCCTCGGCCTTCTCTTCGGTCTATCGGCAGTCATCAAACCCCACGCCGCGCTCGGACTCCTCCCCTTCCTGCTCTTTGACATGATTGACCTGATCAAACGCCTCAAGTTGACTCCGCTCAATGCCGCCGCAACAAGCATCCTCCCAATGGCAATTGGCTTCCTGATTCCCGTTTCACTCGTCACTGTCTGGCTTGCGTTGACAGGTGCATTGACTCCCTTCCTCAATATTGCCACAAACTATTGGCCGTTATATGCGCAGATCAACGGTCAAATGGAGATCACACCTTCAGCGGAGCGAATCTCCTTTTTGCTGAATCAAATTTGGCGTCTCGGCGGAAGCGGACTATGGTTAATTCCCGCCGCATTTGGAATTTATCTCGATCAAAATAAACAAACATATTTGCTCGTAGCCCTCGCCTTATGTTATGCAATTTACCCCGCCCTCTCAGGTCAATTCTTTCCGTATCACTACATCCCCTTTGTTTACATCATCATCCTTTTAGCATCTCTATCCATCCCAACCATCAACCATCAACCATCAACCATCAACCGTTCACCATTTACCATTCACCATCTTTCCTCTTTCATCTTTCTTGCAATCATCCTAATTAACATCCGCCCCTCACAAACATTTATCCGCCAACTCAAAAGCAGGCAAATTGCAACATCATCTGACCGCGCCGTGGAGATCAGGGACTTCCTTGAAAAAAATCTTGAAGAAGGCGACACCGTTCAACCATTGGATTGGACGGGCGGCACCCTGCTAGCCATGCTTGAAGCCCGCACACACCTTGCTACATCCTATGTCTTCGACTTTTATTTCTACCATCATGTTTCAAACCCATACATCCAATCTCTGCGCGCGGATTTTATAAATGAATTGCAAGAATCATCCCCACGTTTTATTATCGAAGTCACCGCAATAGATAAGCCCTGGATCTCAGGCGAAGATACCTCCCGCGAATTCCCCGAACTGCGCGCGTACTTGGAAACCAATTATTCCATTACAATCCAAAAAGATGATTACGTTATCTACGAGCGACGATAGACCATGGACCGCCGACTATCGTCCATCGTCCATGGTCAATTTCATGAAACATCTCCATCGCATCTCCTTCCTCTACCTCATCATTCCCTTCATTATCTTCCTCTTCGGTTGGCTGCGATTAACCGTTGCCCTTCCTGTTGTTGTTATTATTATTTGGGCAATTTGGCAGTTGCTTAAGCAAGCCCCATTCAACCAATTCCCAATTCCCAATTCCCGTACCACTTTTTACTTATTGCTCATCTCTGGCCTCTGGGTCTTCCTCTCCGGTGTCGGCGGGTACGCCTTCCAAAACTGGGACCATCATTGGCGTAACGCAGTTTTCCATGATCTCATTAATTATGATTGGCCCGTTTTTTATTCCACGCCTGAAACTGGCCCTATCAAAATGCTGGTCTATTACGTGGGCTATTGGCTTCCCGTTGCGCTGGCAGGCAAACTCCTCGGCTGGAAATTTGCAAACTTCATCCTCTTCCTATGGACATGGCTTGGCGTTTATCTCGTCACATTGCATCTCAGCCTCAAACTAAAAATATCACCTCTCAAGACGATTCTTCTCATTATCTTCTTCAGCGGCCTGGATGCTCTCGGCACGCTGATCCTCTCGCCAGAGTATCCAACGCTTTTCCCACCCATTCAACATTTGGAAATCTGGCCAAGCGATATCCAATATTCGTCCTTCACCACTCAATTGTTTTGGGTCTTCAATCAGGCTATCCCTGCATGGTTGTGTCTGGCATTGTTTGTCATTCTGAGTGACCCGTTCGTTGGGGACCGAAGAATCTCACACATCGACAACGAGACTCTTCGGTCGCAAGATACGCTCCCTCACATCGTCCCGATGCCTGTCTGGGAGAGCGACACACGTGGAAAGCTCATTTTCATCTGGTCCCTCTGTTTCTTCTTCGCCCCCCTCGCTGCCATTGGACTTCTCCCTTACCTGCTGATCGAAATCTTCAAGCAGACAGATTTCAAATCCCCGTTCAAGAATATAGACCTTGGCCTGCTCCTCGCCGCTGGAGTTATCTTTCTTGTTTCCTCTTTCTTTTTTTCCTCCAACACCGCCGCTCAGGAACGCGGATTTCAATTCATCGCACTCAAAGATATCTTTTTATTCTTTTTGCTCGAAGGTGGAATTCTCTGGCTTTTGCTTGCGCCCCTCAAATGGCGTGATCCCCGTTGGGCTATTACAGGCCCGCTCCTCTTCCTGATCCCCTTCATCCAACTCGGCAGCGGACGTGATTTCGTCATGCGCGCATCCATTGCTCCATTGTTTTATTTGATGATCATGGTTGGAGAAACCCTTTTTCAGAAAACAGCACCTCATGTTTTACGCATTACGCTTTACGCATTACTCCTCCTCGGCGCAATAACTCCCCTCTACGAAATCAACCGCTCGATCTATAGAACTTATGAATATTATTTTGTTTTAGATGAAGATCAGCGTCTCACGACTCCGCCCGTGCCTGCTACTCATCTTGAACAGGCAGGTGCGCTCGAATATGAACATCCCAACTCACTGGTTGCGGATGAGATCCTCACCCTGCAATTCATGGATGACAAACTCTCGAAAAACTTTATTGCCAATGTCAGGCAGTCGTTGTATTATCGGTATCTATCGCCTCGTTAAGACCCTAAAGGTCTTTCCCCAAAACAATCAATCCAACAAGTAAGACCTTTAGGGTCTCTTCACTACAAGACAAGGAAAATCTTATGCCTCGATTTACATCTCCTCCAAATCCACAAGCTTTTAACGCCCAAGTCTGGGAAATCGTCCGCCAAATTCCGCGTGGAAAAGTCGCCTCGTATGGGCAGATCGCAAAGATGCTCCCGCCGCCTCCCGGTGTGGAAATTGAAACCTACGTTGCCTTTGGTCCGCTTTGGGTGGGCGGTGCGATGGCAGCCTGCCCGGATGGCGTCCCCTGGCAGCGTGTGATCAACTCAAAGGGTGAGATCAGCGAGCGGGACGGAGCAGGTGCGCGCAGGCAGCGTCTCCTGCTGGAAGAGGAGGGAGTATTTTTCAATCCCCGGGGTCGAATTGATTTCAAAAAATACGGTTGGAGCGGCAAGAAAGACGAAGGCACGCAGCAACAGTCGCTTTTTTAAGGAATAAACACCCCCACCTGATGACCTAAAGAAGTAGCACCGGTGGGGGGTGCTTGGTCATCCTGTCAATATTTGCAATGGAATTGCTTTATTGTCTTTTTACAGCTGGCACTATACTAAAAATCACCAGCTTAAGACAAAGGAGCTTTCCGTGTATATTTTTCAAGTCCATCATTATATAAGACCCGATTTAATAGAGGTATATAAAGCGGCTACGTTGGAGAATGCACGCAAGACTATCCTAGAGCCGGGTGTCGTCCGTTTTGACGTTTTCCAGGATGCCACCAACCCCGCACACTTCAGTGTGTTTGAAGTGTATCGTGATATGGCGGCGCGCGATGCACATTTGGAAACCGAGCATTTCAAAATGTGGCGCGATGTTTATTTGCATACCCAGGATTACAAAGGTGTTGGAGATGAATTCTATGCCCTTTTCCCCGATGAAAACTCATGGGTAAGAGAATCGGTCTAATTGGTTAATTCAACGATCAGAGTATCCAGAGCCAGGTCCAAAGTGATCTGGCTCGTTTTGACTCTTTCATCGATGTTCAATAGCTGATGGTAAATATCTTCAAGTGCCCCAATCGAAAAACGATTTGCCTGTCCTGTTGTTTTTTCGGCCACAAAGGGATGCACGCCCAACGCGCGCGCAACATCATCCTTATTTCCGCGGCCATCCAGAATTTCACGCGTCTGGATCAATAACCTGAATTGCCTCACGACCATGCCCCACAAAGAAAATGGATCTTCACTTTCAAGAAGGCGGTGCAAAAGTTTCTGTGCGGTTTTTCCATTGCCCTGCGATAGAGCATCAACGAAGTCAAACACGCTTTGCTGGGATGTGACAATACAAACCGCTTCCACATCCGACCCGCGAACTGGTCGCTCCCAATTGACATAGGCCAGCAACTTGGCAATTTCCATCCCTGCCTGACGGGTATCCACACCCACCATTTCAGCTAGTTTGGCAGCAGCGGCGGGGTCGATCTTGCCGTTTTGATTCTTTGCTTCATTGATGATCCAGCCTGGCATATCCCTCAGTTTGGGCAGCAGGAATGCCTGCGTTTTTATCAGCGACGAATTCTTCCCCGCCCATTTCACCAGCCAGTGTTTTTCAATTTCTCTCGGCTCGATCAATTCATGGATGATAAGCCTGGCCGTATCGGGCGTGGCGCTGATGAATTCCTCAAATTTTTTGCGAGTGGCAGGATTGTTATATTTTGCGGATGGATTTGAAAGAACGACGAGTCTCTTCGGCGCGAGGAAGGGCATGGCATTGACCGCATTGTTCAAGTCATTCTCTGTCATCGTACGCGCTTCGAGACGGGCGGTGTTCATGCCTGCCGTGGTCGGGTCGCTGAAATCAGACTCGAAATCTTTGATCTTGCGATTGATCGCAAATTCGTCGTTGCCGTGCAGGAAGATGATGTTGGGCATGATTCTTGGTAGGGGCGAGGTCTTCTCGCCCAGGGCGGGATAACCCCGCCCCTACGGATTTATTTCGTGATGACCCTGTGAACACTCTTGTTGACGGGGACGATATCCACAATTCGCAAGTTGCCAAGATCGGCTTCGGTGGTGACGTATTTTTGAAGCCAGGGGCCGAGCGGACGGCTGAGGCTGTATCCCATGAATGCAAATAACAATGCTAGCGGAATCAGCAGGAGTCGCCACAGAGTGGACTTGGTCCCTCGAAGCGGGAGCCAGGCAAAGGTCCCGGAAAGAAGCGCGGTGGTTGCGAAGTTGGTTCCGCATCCAGGGTGGACTGCGAGTCCGCTTTCACCGGAGTTTAATCGCGTATGTGCTTCTGTTGCGGCTGTACAGATATCCTGTGTTTGTAGATCGCCAAATACATAAAAGCCGGTCGGGTTGGAATGCCCCGCCAGGCGTTGGCCGGGAAGTTTGCGTGAGAGCAGGTGAATAGTGGCATGCTCGAGCGCGTGATTGCGCCGTGTTTCGAGAATGAGGGGAAGGTCGAGGATCATGGTTTGATTATCCGTATGTCGTTACCGCGTACACTTGTTCGAGCATATGCAGGAATTCACCTGATGGACGCGGTTTGAGAATTTCCTTGCGGGTATCGCGGGTGAGGGTTTGCATGAGCAGGTATTGCACAGCGTATTTGCGGAAGAGGCGCGAGCCGTCTTCGTCGCCGTAGAATTCAACACTGCGCGCAAGGTGCTTG
Organism: Candidatus Villigracilis sp.; assembly: GCF_057083605.1. Lineage (NCBI taxonomy): Bacteria > Bacillati > Chloroflexota > Anaerolineae > Anaerolineales > Candidatus Villigracilaceae > Candidatus Villigracilis > Candidatus Villigracilis sp. Next base: position 36,697 of record NZ_JBXMTI010000152.1, read on the forward strand.
CGGACAGTTTCCTGCACCTGTTGCGGCGTGACTTGTTCACGATCAAGGCGTGAAAATATCCAGGGGTTGGCAAGCGCGCCGCGCCCGATCATGACCGCATCGCAATTTGTATACTGTTTCATGCGTTCAATATCTGCAACCATTTTTACGTCACCGCTGCCGATAACGGGAATCTTGACTGTGGATTTTACTTCGGCAATCGCATCCCAATCAGCTTCGCCGGCGTAACGCTGTTCTTTGGTGCGTCCGTGAATGGCGATGAGGGAGCCGCCGTTTTCTTCAACGATGCGCGCGATGAGTTTGTAGTTTTTGTTCTTATCCCAGCCCAGGCGAATTTTGCCTGTGACTGGAACTCTAAGCGCGGAGGTTAACTTCTTAAATGTTCGCGCGATCTTCAACGGTGAAGGCATCATACCAACGCCAGCGCCGCGGTCTGCAATGGTCTTAGCAGGGCAGCCCATGTTGAGGTCGATGACGTCAGGGTTTAATTCCTGCACTTTCAAGGCAGCTTTCAAAATGAGATCGGGGTCATCGCCGTAGATTTGAAATGTGATGGGGCGTTCCTCTGCTTTGAAGAAGAGTCTCTTGGCAGGTTCTTTCGAGCGGCTAAGAATTTTTTCTACTTTGACGAATTCGGTGTAGCTCATGGCTGAGCCCAACTCACGGCAAAGCGAGCGGAAGGGCCAGTCGGAATAGCCGTCCATGGGGGCGAGGATAGCGTCACCATAGATGGGCACGTCGTGGATATGGAAAGCGATGCCCTGAGGCTCTCGAAGGGTAGGGGATTTGGTTTCGTTCGTCATAATAAGCTGATATGAGTATAACAAAGATTCTTTTTCTAATAGCGCTTACGCAAAACCCTAAAAATCTGCTAATCTTTCCTGTCTCTAAGCTGTAGGTCGGATTGCCAATCCGACCTACATTTGCGAGAGTATCACGGCGATTCCTAATGCGCCAAAGTTCGCCCTGCCTAAGTCCTGTTTGATTAAAGTATAATCACCTCAAATTAGGAGGAACTCATGATAGACAACCGACTGGAAAATGCGAATCGATTGTTGAAAGCAGGGAAAATCAATGAAGCTCGCGAGATACTGGAAGGCTTCCTCAAAGAGGATCGTAATCAAATTTATGCGTGGTCGTTATATGCAGAAACATATCGAAAAGTTGAAGATAAGAAACGGGTGTGGGAATATTGCCTGCGCTTCAACCCTGAAAACTTTGAGGTAAGGCGGGCCTTATCCGCACTTATGGATAAGGCTGATACGCGGTCACGTGGCAACGATAAACATACCTGGAAAAGAAAGACCAGCCCTGTATTTATAGCATTTGCAGGATTCGCAGGACTATTGATCCTTGCTGTCATTGTGGGGACGGTTATGTTTCTTGCGGCCCAGCCAGATGACCCAGCCTCATATCGTCATGCACAACCTGTTGAATATTATCTATATGTGCCTGAGGATTATTCGGCTGATGATACGTGGCCGTTATTTGTGGGTCTTCACGGCTCAGGCGGCTCTGGTTTGGATTGCTGGAACATGTGGCAAGGCTATGCTGAAAAAGAGGGCTTTATTCTCTTGTGCCCAAGCATTCCTGGTGATGGCGGTGGATATTATCAGGATGTGGGGGAAAATACAGTTTGGAGTGCCGTTAATGATGTTCAGAAGAGCTATCGCGTCAATTCACGAATGTTCCTGGCAGGCTTCTCGGCAGGGGCATATTTCATTCAAGGCTTTGCCTATCATTATCCCAACGCGGTGAGTGCGCTTGCAATCCTTTCAAGCGGATACTACGTGCCAGGGTTTCAAACTCGTGTACCGATTCTCATGGTGATTGGCGGCTTGGATAATTCAGATTCCATTAAGGCCAACGACCAGTTGTTTAGCTATTTGAGTCAGAATAATTTCGACGTTCAATACTATATTCTGCCCGGGGTCGGTCATTGGCCCGCGAGCAAAGCCAAACAGTTGACTATTGAACTTTTTAGGAAGTCGATTGGGAAATAAAACAAGAGCGCAGAGGCTACCTCTGCGCTCTTGTTTTATGCAGGTTGTCTCTTCAACAACTCCAGATAGTGCTTTCTGAACTTGGCAACCTTCGGGGCGACCACGGCCTGACAATAGGGCTGGTTTTGATTGCGCGCAAAATATTCCTGATGATAATCTTCGGCGATGAAGAAATTCTTAACCGCCTCCACTTCTGTGACGATGGGGCTGTTCCAGATTTTCTGGGCATTCAACTCGCTGATGAGTTTCTCGGCGGTTTCCTTTTGCTCGGGTGTGTGATAGTAGATACCGGAACGATACTGAGATCCGACATCCGCACCCTGACGGTTGAGGGTCGTGGGATCGTGGATCGCGAAGAAGACATTGAGAATGTCGCGAAAAGCGATGACACCTGGATCAAAGGTGATGCGCACCACTTCCGCGTGGCCCGTATTCCCATTACACACATCACGATAGGACGGGTTGGCTACATGTCCGTTGGAATAACCTGAGTCAACGGAAATCACACCTTTCATTTCATCATAAACGGCCTCCAGACACCAGAAGCACCCCCCGGCCAGTGTGACGGTTTCATAATTTGTGTTCATAAGAAAGCTCCTTTTTCTAAAATCGTGAATAAAGTATTGACGGGCCTGTCTGCTCCATAAGACGCAGCGTGAAAGGGAAATATTCTTAAGAAAAGATTACAGTTTTATGTTTGTGTAGGAATGGCGGTTCGCCGTTATCAATCAGAAATTTGAAGGGTAAAAATTAGCCACAGATTTCACGAATGGTCACGGATTTTTTAGTCATCCGTGAAATCTGTGTAATCTGTGGCAGACTTTAATTTGAGATTGTTTGGGCTTAAGTTCTCTATCTCATTCCTGATACCGTGATCAGTCCATTTGTTACATTGATATTCATCAACTCCAACCCGGGGACTTGTGAGTTGATCTGCTCCACAATCATTTGGTTTAACCAGGATTCCACTTGGGAGAGCAGCAAGTCGGGGATTGTCTGCTGCCCGATCTGCAGCGATTCTATTTCAAAATAAGGCTGTTTATTGTTGTCGATTTTTATCATGCCAACGACCAGCGCCGAGGTGGAATTTTCATTTCCATTCACCATGCCCCACACTTGGATCTTTCCGTCACGCAAATAGACTTGAACCTCGCTTAGAGGCAGGTCGGGGCTGTCCTTCATTTCCATGGCGAGCCACGAGGTGATCTGCTGTTCGGTGATGGTTGCTGATGATAACGAACCGGGCTGAGGGAGCGCCTTTTCCAGTTCTGTCTTCGCTTCCAGCCCCGCCTTATCAGAGACGATGATCTCAGCGCCTGGTCGTTCGGCTGCACCTTCCATGCCGCTTTCAACATTTTGAATGGCAAAGTTAATCAACGCATCCACCAGTGGAGCATACTGTGGATAGGTCGCGCTGACTTGTGCGCGGGTTTGCGGCGCAATATCGTCTGCAAGGAATGTGTCGCCGTACAATGTGGGCGTGGCAACCGCCAGAATTTTCGCAAGTTTTGATTCGGGATAGGTGCGCGCCACAACAAGTGTGGTTGTGCCGAATAAAAATGTCACGATCACAACCGCTAGTATTGCGCGCAGGGTGTTTTTATATGGTGTGGGAGATTGCCAGACGTTGACGTTGTTTTGCCCCCGCCTGGGTAATGTGGGGCTGGTGGTACTTAGGCGGGCAAGCCCAATCCTAGCTTCCTTATTGTTACTGTTGATCTTCAGAACGCGCTCGTAACATTTTATTTTGTTCTCTTTTGCATCCTCGATGCGCGCCATCAACATCCACCCGGCTTCATCGTTGGGGTAGGCTGAGAGAAAATCAGACAAATATTTTTTTGCCAGTTTGCCGTTCCCGCGTTGAAAGGTGTAATCGGCTTGCTTGAGAAGTTCCTGCTTATTCATGTTTAATTTGTATCCTGAGTTTTTCTAACGAGGTCATTTTTTCAAAACTTAGCGTGTAACAGTAGCGGTTACAAAACCGCCATTGACACTGATACTGGTGACCCTCAACCCCGGGGCTTGCGCATTGATCTCGTGAATTATTGTTTGATCGACCATGGCCTGTGTCTGGGCTAGTAAAACACCCGACAGGTTTTCCTGGCCTGCTTGTGCCGAGTCGATTTTGAACGACGGCGTACCGTTTGCGTCAACTTGAATACGCCCGGTAAGCAGCGCAGAAGTGTAGTTGTTTTCTCCATCTACGATGCACCATATTAGGATTTGCCCATTGCGAAAATAAACCTGCACATTACGCGCTGGCAATTCGGGCATCTCTTGTAACATCAGCGCAGCCATGGAAGTGGCTTGATACTCGGTCACCGTGACAGATGAAGAAGTACCCGACTGGGGTATGGCATTCTCCAACATTGTGAAGGTTTCGCTTCCCACGCTCATCGAAGGGGATATGCCGAAGCCGGGCTGTGCGGGCGCGCCATCCATGCCATTTTTTGCGGCATCTTTCGCAAATTGGATCAGCGCATCTTCGGGAGAATCATATTGCAAGGGATTGAACTTTGCGAGGTTGATCGGAGCAATGGAAGGCAGCATCTGCGCCAACTGTGACTCGGGGTTATTTTTTGCGTACACAAAGCTAACGCTGACAAGAGCCAGAAGGACGCTTATGAATGCCAGTAACGAGCGTGTGAATAAATTGAAGCGCCTCGCAAGTCCTTTGGGCGTCTCGGACACAATGCCGCGCTGCAGGTCGAATGTATGGCCGGGGAATTCCAGTCGCACCAATTCCTTTTTTGCTTCCAGGTTTTTTGGGTTTATTTTTATGGCGCGTTCATAACAATCCATCTTTTGCTTTTTTGTTTCCACCACTTGCGCCATTAGCATCCATGCCGCTTCGCTTTCAGGATGCTGCATTAAAAACTCAGCCAGTTGTTTTTTAGCAAGAGCACGCTCGCCTCGTTGAAGAGACTCCCGCGCAGGTTGAAGCAGACTATTATCGGTCATTTTGCTTTTCTGAGTTGCATAAATCAGGCAGGCTACGTGTCAACGTAGCCTGCCTGATCATACTATTACAGACTCGGCTCAGGCAATATCTCTTCGGTTTTTTCTCTTTCGGCTTTGGTCAGCAACATTTCGCCATCCTCGCCGATCTCTACTTTGATCGAATCGCCGTCTACAAATTCACCGGCCAGCACGCGGTCTGATAGCGGGTCTTCCACTTTTTGCTGAATGACGCGGCGTAATGGACGTGCTCCAAACTCGGCATCGAAGCCCTGATCTGCCAGCGAGGCTAATGCCTCAGGTGTGGCAGTCAGCACAAGGTTATGGTCCTTGAGGCGTTCTGTAACTTTATCCAATTCCAAAGAAACGATCTGTTGAATATCTTCCTTGTTGAGCGAACGGAAGATGACAACGGAATCCAGACGGTTGATGAACTCGGGGCGAAAAGCGCGCTTGAGGGATTCGCTCAACTTCTTGCGCATGTCTTCGTAGGAGAGTCTTTCCTCGGTCACTTCATCGCGCTTCAAGGCAAAGCCGAGAGAGGTTTGCCTCTTGATCACATCTGCACCGATATTGGAGGTCATCACCAGAATGGCGTTGCGGAAATCGACCTTGCGGCCTTTCGCATCGCTCAAGTGACCTTCTTCCATAATTTGCAACAACATGTTGTGAACTTCAGGATGAGCCTTTTCGATCTCATCAAAGACGACGATTGAATACGGTCTGCGGCGCAGGGCTTCGGTGAGTTGGCCGGCATCTTCATAGCCGACATATCCAGGAGGCGCACCCACCAAACGGGCAGCGGTGTGACGTTCCATGAATTCAGACATGTCAAGTTGGATGGCGGCTTCTTCACTGCCAAACATAAACTTGGCAAGTGCCTTGGTCAATTGAGTCTTGCCTACGCCTGTGGGGCCGAGGAACATGAAGGAACCGATTGGGCGTTTGGGGTCTTTCAGGCCGGCACGTGCGCGGCGGACTGCGCGGGAGATGGCGACAATCGCATCATCCTGCCCGATAATGCCTTTGCGCAGTTCATCTTCCATCTTGAGCAGGCGTTGTGATTCGGCTTCAGCCAGTTGCATAAGTGGCACACCGGTCCACATCGAAACGACTTCGGCAATATCTTCCGCTGAAACAACGGGGCTGGTGGTACGGTCCCAGCCGGTGCGCAAACGTTCAATTTGCTGGCCGAGATCCATTTCGCGTTCTTCCCATTCCTTGATGTCTTCGTTGTTGCCCTCTTCCAATGCGAGGGTGCGGTTTTGGCGTGCCTGCCGTAATTGACCGAATAGATCCTTGGCGTGTTTCGCGGCGGAACTCTTATACATACGCACACGTGAAGATGATTCGTCGATCAGGTCTATGGCCTTGTCCGGTAAAAATCTTTCAGTAACATAACGTGAGGATAAATGTGCGGCGGCTTCGAGCGCTTCATCCGAAATGACCAGGTGATGGTGTTCCTCGTAAGCCGAGCGGATGCCTTTGAGTATCTCAATGGTTTCCTCTTCGGATGGTTCATCCACCTGCACGGGTTGGAAGCGGCGTTCAAGCGCGGCATCGGATTCGATGTGCTTGCGGTATTCATCCAATGTTGTGGCACCGATGACTTGTAACTCACCACGCGATAGGGCGGGCTTGAGGATATTTGCTGCATCAACGGAGGAACCTGCGGCCCCTGCCCCGACCAGCATGTGGACCTCGTCAATAAACAGGATCGCCCCTGCTTGTTTTAACTCATCAATGATGCGTTTGAGTCTTTCCTCGAACTGACCACGATACATGGTGCCAGCCACGAGGGAGCCCACATCCAGTTGAAGCACGCGCTTGTTCATGAGCGGCGCAGGCACGTCACCTTCGACGATGCGTTGGGCGAGCCCTTCCACGATGGCAGTCTTGCCGACGCCAGGTTCGCCGATAAGGGCGGGGTTGTTCTTTGTGCGGCGCGCAAGAATTTGAATGACGCGTTCGATTTCCATTTGACGCCCGATGACGGGGTCAAGCTTCTTTTCCTCAGCCTTGGAGGTGAGGTCGGATGCGAGTTGATCGACCAGGGGGGTTTTGGGGTTGGCTGCCGAAGCGCCTCGTCCGGTTGGTTGAGGGCTGGCAGGTGAGGGTGAGGATGAAGCGGATTCGTTCAACACGCGCCGAGTCTGGCGGCGGATCTGATCCGGTGTGACGCCGAGTCTGCGCAGTACTTCCAACGCGGTGGATTCAGAGCGCACGAGTCCGAGCAAAATATGTTCAGTACCGATATAGTGATGCCCAAGACGTCGCGCTTCATCCACAGCAAATTCGAGCACTTGCTGAGTTTCCGTGGCGAGTTCGATCTTGCTGGGGTCAAAGTTGGTCGGGGATGCCGAAACGCGTTGTGCCACTTCGCGGACGCGGTCAGAGGTCATGCCGAGATCGCGCAAAACCCGGCCTGCAACTCCTCCTTCTTCGTCCATTAATCCAAGCAATAAGTGCTCGGTTCCAATATTGTTTTGGCGAGCGCGTTCAGCCTCCTGATGCGCAAGACTGAGAACGCGCCTTGCTCGCTGTGTAAATCTTTCCATACCAGCCATTGTTTATCTCCTAAATTCCTGCTGGGGATTCTACCAAAAAGCAGGGTGACTCAGCGTAGGAAAAAGGTTAGAATTTCCTTACGTTTCAGGTATTCAAGTGCAAGGTTTCACGCATCAGATATGACATATATTTGATTCCAATGATTGCAATTGCCTGACACTTATCTAGTGTCCCCATCTCCTTGTATCTTACCACGAGCCTGCCTATCCAAAAGTTTAGTTAAGTTGGCTTCGGCCACTTCGTCGAGAGAAATATCCAATTCGGTGCAGGTCTGGGCCAGATACCAGAGCACATCCCCCAACTCGGCTTTGAGGGCTTCACGAGTTTCGGCGCTGATCTCTCCGTTTTTATCACGAAAGACTTTTTTGATCTTGCCCGCCACTTCGCCCGCCTCGTTGACGAGACCAAGAGTGGGATAAATAACGGCGTGCCCAATGGCGGGATATTTTGCGGTTGCGCGGGATTTGGTTTGGTAGTCCGTGAAGTTCATGAAATTGGGCCTCTTAAGTTTTATCTATTTTTTTATATTCTTCATCAAAATATATTCTTTTGGTATGAAACAAAAGGTTCTTGCAATCTGATTTTTCAAAAAATTCGTCTGCTACTCTGACAGCAAAAAGAGATAGTGCTGCTATTTCTCCTAAAACAAGATTTGTTTTTTGGTTTGAAATGGAAACCCCAATTTTGACATGGTCTTTCTCATTGATTTTATAATGACTTAGACCAAGCCTGCCCGGGGTAGAGTGGGCACCAATAGCAGACATTTGCCCCCGCAAACGTTCTCTCCGATCTGAAACGCCCAATTTCTTTATAGCATTTTCATAAGAAAGTTTGTCGCTAAAATTTTTTCCTCTAGTGCCTCTCTGGCTTAACTCTGAGTAAGCCAGCTTGAAAAAATCCTCGCGGTTTATATATTCAAAGATAGTAAGGCTTTCTAATACTATTCGCATTAACGCGAGTGCGTCTGTTTCGCAGCCATGCAGACACAAACGTATACTGCTTATTAGTGTAGATATTGAGTCGCCATAAAAATAATTAAAAATTGTTCTCTTGATTGGATCTATCGACTCCCAAATATCTTCAGGTATTCCCGGAGAGAATAAAAGATCTATACAATCCGAAATAAAATTATATCTATCAGGAAACTCTGATAAATGTTTTTGTAAAACCCCTTCTTGAAGTCTAAAAACCCGATCTAGCAATTTTTCAGCCATGTACTTATACCATCCTCTTACTAAGGCTTTTCAAATGCCTTCGCCAACCCTCGCCGCCACTCATCTCTTCCCCCGACACAAATGGTGCGTTATACAAATACCGCGGCTGAGACATGAAATCTCTCAGCTAGCACCCGAATCTGACGCACATTTAACTCGCGCTTGCCGTTCAGAATTTCCGACACTACGCCCTGAGAACCAACTTCTGGCAAGTCCGATTGGGCTAATTCATGCTCATCCATCAGAAAGCGTAAAACCTCCGCTCCGCTGACATCGGGAATTGGATAATGTTTTTCCTCGTATACATAAATCAATGAGCCAAGTGTATCGAGCAAAGTGTAAAGAGGATGCTTTTCATCTGCGCCGATCTCATCCAACAATTCATTTACGTGCTTTACAGCCGCTTCATATTCTTTTTCATTGTGAATGGTTAGCAATGGGCTGATATTTGCCCAGTAGGTTTGAAGTTTGTCAGTTACGAATGTCATTCTTCCAATCTCCTTTGTCATAATCTGCATGAGTCAGGACGTGGCGGATAAAAACTTTTCCACGATTAAAGTGGATCGAAACAATAAGCCTGTATTTGTTACCGCCAATATTAAAGATGATCCAATGATCCAGCTTGTCCGCTGATGGAAAGGCTTTTCTTAGCTCTTGGAAACTACTGAATTCGGTGTTGTGGACGATTTTATACCAGCGTTGTAAAGCTGTTCGACTGTCAGGATGTTTTTCCCAAAATTGGGCAAGGGTCCTGCGTGTGATGATGTGCACGGCTATATTTTATCTCATTCTGAGATAAAAAACAAGGAGGCTATATCCTGGTTCTCGAAAATCATGAATTGAACGCCTTCGCCAGTCCTCGCCACCACTCATCCTTCTCGCCAGGGACAAATGGTGTGTACAACGTCAACCTGTCGGCAATGCCTTCATAGCGTTTCTTCAAATCCTCGGCCAGTTTTTCCTGCGTGGTCATCAAGCAAAATTCATTCAACATCTCATCCGTAATAAGCATGGGCATCTCAGCCCACTCGCCTTTGGATGCAAAGCCTGACAATTTTTCAGCGGTCTCGCCCCAGCCGTGCAAGTCCATCACGGATTTATAGGATGGTGTGCTGGCATAAAACGCGACCTGCATCCGCGCGAAGCCTTCCTCTTCGGGCGTGGTCGCTACGAAGGGAGTCATTGAAACGGTGATGTCTTTGCGTTTTCTACCTGCCTTTTGCAGACCTTCTTCGATCCCAGGCAATATCACTTCATTCATATAGCGCGGACTATTAAACGGATGCGCATGAAATCCCTCACATAATTCGCCTGCCAGTTTTGCCAGACCTGTGTTGACTCCCGCAATGTAGATCGGAATACCCCCACCCAACCCTCCCCCAAAATCGGGGGAGGGTAAGCGAGGGGGCTGAAAAAACGGAGACATCAAAGTAATTTTGTAATACTCGCCGCGGAAATTTAACTTCGTGCCGTTTTGCCATGTATCCCAAAATGCGCGGATGACTTGAATCTGCTCGCGCAGTTTCCCTGTTACTGACTCAGGCCACGGGATTCCAAAACGCCTCTCGATGTGCGCCTTCACCTGCGTGCCCAATCCCAAAATGAATCTACCCCCGGACTGTGCCGCCAAGTCCCATGCGGTATAGGCCAGGTTGGCAGGCGAACGTGAAAATGAAACAGCAATAGCCGTTCCAAAATCCAAACGTGATGAATGCTCCGCGATCAACGTACATGGCAGGAATGGATCATGCTGGGTTTCCTGAGTCCACAACGCGGCAAAGCCGATCTCTTCGGCAGCCTTCGCAATCGCAGGTACATCTTTTAGTTGAACTGGTGGAAGTGCGGCATCTAGTTTCATAATTCCTTTTCTAAACACGAAGGGCGCAAAGTGCACGAAGGTTTTTGGTTTTAAACTTTGTGTCCTTCGTGTCCTTTGTGTTTAATCACTTAAGAGATAAGCTATGATCCAATTCGTGGTGGCATTCAAACCATCCATGTGGGCGCGCTCGTAATTATGCGAGGCGTCAATGCCGGGGCCGATCAATGATAACGCCACGTCACCGCCTGCACGCCAGAACGACTCACCATCCGAGCCATAAAATGGATATACATCTGTCTTATATGGAATATTATGCTTTTCCGCAATCGCTCGCATTTTTTTGTTCAGCCCTTCGTGATACGGCCCGCTGCTATCTTTGATACACAGGGTCGCATGAAATTCATCTGACTCCTGCCCATCGCCAACCACCGCCATATCCACCGTGACCAACTCGGTAACATCCGATGGGATTCCCGCCGCCGCACCGTGACCTACCTCTTCATAATTGGAGATGTGAAAATACACGCTTCGCACCGGACCCTGGCCTGATTCTGCCATCGACTTGATCGCCGCTACAAGATTTGCCACGCAAGCCTTGTCATCCAGGAAGCGCGAGCGGATGAATCTATTGGTCACTTCCACACGCGGATCAAACGCCACACAATCACCAACGTTGATTCCCAACGCACGCGTTTCCTTTTCAGAAGTTGTGCGTGCATCGAGTCTCACTTCCATGTGGGCATCGTTGCGCGGAGTTTCACTTCCCGATGAATAAATGTGACCAGAAGCCGTATCGATCAAAACCGAGCCACGAATCCTTTCACCGTTGGCTGTGAACACGAACACACCTTCTGTTTCCACAGTCGGCCATTGAATGCCGCCAATGCGGCTCAACTTCAACCGCCCATTGGATTTGATCTCCTTCACCACCGCGCCGAGTGTGTCCACATGAGCAGTTAATGCAACAGGAGGCAGGTCAGACTTCACTTCCCATTTTGCAATCAGCGCACCTTTGCGGGTGCGAGAAAGTTGGAGTTGTTTGTATTTGGAAAGTTCCTTTTCCACAAAATCAATGGCCGGGCTTGCAAAGCCTGTCGGAGATGGGATGTTGAGCAGGTCAACGAGGAAATCTGTGAAATATTTTTCGTCAATGGTCGGGAGGGGCATGGGGGATTCCTTATTCTGTATTCCAAATGGTGGTCGAGTAGGCTGAGTGTTCTTCGAAGCCGTATTGAGACCACAACTTTAAGTTTCTCATAAACCTGGTAGTTTCGATACGTTCCTCGCCAAGAGCGGCTCGGAACTACTCAACCACCAGGTTGTTTTTACAAACCTTCAAACTCTGAAATCTTCTTCTTCCACTCATCAGGCACAAGGATCGTTTTCAACCCCTCATAATCGAATGTGACCAGAACCACAGTCCCGCTTGCCATCATCTTTCCTGTGTTCGCATCCATTACACATTGTTCCACCGTCATGGATTTGTTGCCGATCTTCGCAGTTCGCACGCCGACTTTGATGTTGTCGCCATAATGCGCAGTCGAGTGATAGGTAATGTGGATGTCTGCCACGATAACTCCCACTTCCATGAACGACTGGTCTTTGCTGAATAACCCTAGTTGAATGAGATAGTAGATACGCGCCTGCTCAAAGTACGTCAGGTATTTTGCGTTGTTCACATGTCCCTGCGGGTCCAAATCCCCGTAGCGGACTTCGGTTGGATGAAAGAATTTGTAATCAGTCATGGCGGGATTATAGTCAAATAGTGTTTATATAAGAAGACCTCCGAGTTTTTTAAAAAACTCGGAGGTCTATAACTTAATCTCTCAATTGCAGAACCGTGCCAGCCCCACTTTATCATGGATGACAAAACGACCCTCCGCATCTGTGTTGACCAACCCCTGTTCCTTGAAGAAGACCATTGCTTGATTCACGCGCTTGCGGGAGGCTCCCACCAGATCGGCAATGTCACTCTGAGTCAGTGTAATTCGAATTTTCAACACGCCATCTCCATCCTGACCATATCTTTCCGCAAACGCAAGCAATTGACGAGCTACTCTTCCATTCACATCCAGGGATGCCAGGGATTGGATCATTTGGTCTGAAAGCCTGACCCGTGCCGAAAGGATTCTCACCAAGTTCCGTGCAATCGGCGGATAGTTATCCAACATATAGTTGAAACTTGTTCTATCCATCCACAACATCAGTGAATCTTCCAAAGTTAATGCGTTGGCCGAACGTCCCACACTGTCGATCAGGCTCATTTCGCCAAGAAGGTCGCCGCTCCCTAAAATGGATAGGATGACATCCCGTTCACCTTGTTCAACATGGATCTTCACAGTCCCATGCAGGATGATATAGACTGCCTCGCCGGGTTGTTCGATGGTCATCACATTTGTGCCTTCAGGAAACACCCGGCGATGTGCACGCTGAGCCACCCAGTCCAATTGCGAGGGAGTTAATCCCTCGAACAACTTGATGTCTGAAAGCAGATTGCGGGTATCGTCTTTCTTTAACTCAACCATTCTTGACATATTTTACTTCCCTTTCCCTCATCCCCAACCCTTCCCCCGCAGAGGAAGGGAGTCCACTCTCCCTTTGGGAGAGGGTTAGGGTGAGGGTAATTTCCATGCCTTCATACGCCGCGCGCGAATCAGGGAAAATATTTTTCGCGTGCGCTTCCTGCGTAGCGACCCAATCGTCAGAGTAGGCTGGGTCGTGATGGAACAGGATCAGCTCACCTGTCTCGGCTGAAGCGGCCACTTCGGCAGCCATTGCCGCAGTCGAATGTCCATATCCCTGCGTGGAAGGAAATCCAGTCAGGCTTCCATAATAGTGTTCATCACTATACTGCGCATCGTGGATCAGCACATCTGCATCGCGTGAAAAATTCACCAGTCTGCGATCTGTGCCGATGTAACCTTCTGTATCTGTTGCGTAAACGACAGACTTACCACGATAGGTAATGCGATAGACATACACTCCGCCGGGATGTGCGTATGACTTATGAATGCGAATGACCACCGCCTCCTCACTTAATCTCGAGCCTGTTTCAGCGACGTGGACTCCCGACTCATCCCAAAGGATCACCTGGGTCTCGCGCACCGATTGAATGTTCTTGGTTGAAGACATATCCCGCAGGCTAATCGGAAAAGTTTCGGAGGATTGATTGTGTTCCAGCACATGCTTCATGGTTTCAGGCGTGCCGCCAGGGCCAAAGATATGCAGCTTTGCATTTGGAATATAAGCAGGCACAAAGAAAGGAAAGCCTTGCGTGTGATCGTGATGCAAGTGACTGAAAAGCAAAAGTAATTCCAGCGGACTTTTATCTTGAGATGCGCGTTTCACCAACTGACGTCCCAGCGGAATGATGCCCGTTCCTGCATCGAGGATGATGGTGCGCTCGCCAACACTGATCTCTACAGAAGACGTGTTGCCTCCATATTTGACAGTCCCCGCGCCGGGTGAAGGGTAACTTCCACGCACGCCCCAGAATTTGATTTTCAGTTCATTGTCCATTGCATGTCTCCATTCAGGTTACATGCTTATTATCTTTGATCTGCGTTATTCTTCAAGGAAAGTTTTCGCATAAGAGCTGGGAAATATTTCTCACCGAATAATTAAGAAGACCTGACAGGTTTTCGAAAATATTTGATTAATGAAGCGGTTTCTGATTCGCGAGCGATGTAATTGGATTTGGTCACGATGAAACCTGTCAGGTCTGCAACGGCACAGCGGTATAATCCTGCACATGCTTCCAGATTTGCAGATGAATGATCATTTACGCTTGCGGAAACCGCATCCATGCGGTTCATATGAATGGACGGTGATTCGTCTCGGCGCGGATATTGGTTTGGAATGTAAGGGTTGTGGTCATCGTGTAATGTTGACAAGGCGTGAACTGGCAAAACGATTGAAAATGAATTTGACACGGCACGAAGAAAATAAAACAGCCTCTAAAGGCCTCGCATCGTCCCCGAAGGGGGAAGACCTTTAGGGTTTATAGGAGAGCATTTCATGCCAGAGTCGGTAACGGAATCAAGCCCGAGGTTGAATGTAGGTTCGTTGCGCATTGGGCTTTTTACAGATACATATGCGCCGCAGGTTAACGGCGTTTCCATTTCTTTGCAGTTGGTTTCAGAGGGACTTACCCGCCGGGGTCATCAAGTGACTGTCTTTGCGCCAAGGTTCCCAGGTTACAAGGATAATGAACCAGGCGTGTTCCGCATCCCTTCTTTGAAATATCTGAACAAACCTCCGATCTATGTGGCTGTGCTTGGCACGCCGCGCACGACCTGGTCTCTAACGCGTAAACATTTTGATGTGTTGCACGCACACAGCCCATTGACGGTGGGCTTTCTTGCTTATGTCATGGCCTCCACCGGCAACCTGCCATTGATCTACACCTATCACACATCCATTACGGATTACACCCATTATCTAAAAGTCATCGGTGGTACAAGCATCATTCGCCGTGGGGCACGCTGGTTCAGTACTACCACCACCAATCTTGGTGATCAGGTGGTTGTGCCTTCGCCGAAATTCAAGAGGTTGCTGCTGGAGCAGAAGGTCCGCAAACCGATTCATACCATTCCCAACGGCATTGATCTGAGCAATTTCAAAGCGGCGAAGAAGCCCGGTAGTCTCAGAAACAGGCTTGGGATTAAGCCTGAAGCGCCGATCTTACTCTTTGTCGGTCGGCTGGATCCTGAAAAACGTCTTGATTTCTTAGTGGATGCTTTTGCAGGTGTGGCAGAACAACATCCCGATGCGCATCTGGTTTTTGCCGGGGATGGAGGCGCGCGCAAGGATGTGGAAGAAAAGGTGGCGGGCGTCAAAGCCAAAGACCGCATCCACTTTTTGGGCATGGTCAACCGCGCGGATTTGCCCGATGTGCTGCATGATGCCACGGTGTTTCTCTCCGCTTCCACAACCGAGGTGCATCCGATTTCAGTGATCGAAGCGATTGCTTCGGGCCTGCCAATTGTGGCGGCACAGGATGAAGCCTTTGAAGGCATGATCGAAAATGATCAGAATGGTTACCTGGTTCCGCTGGATGTAAACAAGTTTTCAAATACAGTCTCTGCACTGCTGGCAGACCGCGAGAAGCTCGCGAAGTTTGGCAAACATTCCATGCAACTGAGCGAGAAGTTTTCCATTGAAGGTCAAGTGAAGGCTTTGGAAAATCTATATTTTGAAGCCATCCTGCAAAACTATCGTGGGAAGAATTAACTTGCTGATGAAGCAGCTTGAGTAATGTAGGTCGGATTGGCAATCCGACCTACGCCGTACTCCATACGTGGTGGTTTATCACGGCGACTCCAAACGAGCCCAAGCGGTGAAAGCAGATTGATAATACGGGCGGTGTATAATTCTTCCGCTATGCCCATTTTAGATGCTCATATGCTGGAGTTCTTCAGCAGAAGCCCCGAACAAACCCGACGCATTGGTATGCGCCTTGGCGGTTCATTAAAAACAGGAGATGTGATCTGCTTGCAAGGCAACCTCGGAGCGGGAAAGACCACCTTTGTGCAAGGACTTGCGCAAGGTTGGGGTTCGCTCGATTCAGTTTCAAGCCCCACATTCATTCTTGTTAATCAATATCGCCGCGCAGATGGCGGTCAGCTTTTTCACCTGGATGGGTATCGTCTTGATTCTGTACCGGAAGCAGAGGAACTTGATCTTGATTCCATGCTGGCAGAGGGCGCGCTTATTATTGAATGGCCTGAACGATTAGGAAATTTAATTCCAGATCAAAACTTATGGATTAACCTCGATCACATTGCCGATGAACATCGTCAGATGAATTTCAAGGCACACGGCAAACGCTACGACGAATTATTGGACGGCATTCGTCAATCCATGTTTGGAGGGGCGTAATGCTGCTGGCTATTGATACATCCACCGCACAGGTTGGGCTGGCTTTATATGATGGGACTCAAGTACTGGGCGAGATGACCTGGACGACTCGTCAGCATCACACCACTGAATTAGCCCCCGCTCTTTCTGGACTTTTGAATCGCTGCAGCGTTTCTATGGACATGGTCCACGCTTTGGCAGTTGCGATAGGGCCTGGGTCATTCACGAGTTTGAGAGTCGGGTTGTCTTTGGTAAAAGGCATTGCCTTTGCGCGACACCTGCCTGTGATGGGAATCCCCACATTGGATATCGTCGCGGCGGCACAGCCTATGGCGAAACAACCGTTGATCGCGTTGTTGCAAGCCGGGCGGACGCGAATCGCTTTCAGTGTGTATAAAAGCCAGAAGAAAGAGTGGCAGGTTGAGGGCGGAGTACGAAGCGGGACGATGGATGAGTTGATCCATGAGATCGAGAGTCCAACCATTGTGGCGGGTGAGTTAACATCCGAAGATCGAAAGAAATTATCGAAGAAGAAAAATGTTTTATTGGCGTCACCTGTGCATTGTGTGCGCCGTCCATCTGTGCTGGCGGAACTGGCTTGGGCGCGCTGGCAGAATGACCAAGTAGACGATGCGGCCTCGCTTGCGCCGATCTATTTGCATGTGGCAGGGACGCCGATCCAATAGACCTGACATGTCTCAAGCACTATTGGATTAACAGAAGGAATTTGCAAATCATGAATGATCATTTGTCGCAAAACTCTGAAGACATGTCAGGTCTGATCAAGATTCGTAAAATGACTTTGGATGATCTGGAGCAGGTTGTTGCAATTGACCAGGTTTCATTTAGTTTGCCGTGGCCTGCGCGTTCCTTTCGTTTTGAGTTGACGGATAACGAAGCCTCGCGCTGCTGGGTGGCAGACCTGGATGGACGTATAATCGCGATGCTGGTTGGGTGGTTCATTGTGGATGAATTGCATATCGCTACGATTGCAACGCATCCCGAGTTTCGTGGTCAGGGCATTGGCAGGAATCTTCTTTTGCACGCATTGCGCTCGGCGAGGGAAGAAGGCGCCATAAGATCGTTTTTGGAAGTGCGCGAGAGTAATAAGATTGCGCAGAAGATGTATTCCAGTTTTGGTTTTGTGGAAGATGGACGCCGCAAGGAATATTATAAGGATAACGGCGAGGATGCAATCTTAATGTCACTCAATAACCTGGATCTGTGAATCATTTGCACGGAGGAATCGAATGACTGCCGAAGAGATACTTGCTCAAATTGCGAAAGATGTATCGGTTTGTACAAATTGTGCCCTGCATGAAGGCCGCAAGAAATCTGTGCCGGGCGATGGCCCTGCAAATGCGGAGATCATGTTCATTGGCGAGGGCCCGGGCTTTCATGAAAACGAGCAGGGACATCCGTTCGTGGGTGCGGCTGGCAAGTTTTTGGATCAATTGCTGGCTCAAGCCGATGTCACTCGCGCGGATGTATTCATTGCCAATGTAGTCAAATGCCGCCCACCCGGCAACCGTGATCCGTTACCGGATGAGCTGGCCGCATGTGACATTCATCTTGAAGCACAGATCAGAGCCATCAATCCGAGTATTATTGTGACGCTTGGCCGCTTTTCGATGAATAAGTTCATCCCCGGCGCAAAGATCAGCGCCATCCACGGGCAGATGCGAAAAGTTGGAGATCGATTTGTCATCCCCATGTTCCATCCAGCGGCCGCATTGCATCAGGCTGCGTTGAAACCAGCTATTCTGGGAGATTTTGCGAAACTGCCCGAGCAATTAAAGGAAGCGCGCGCTGCATTGGGAAGAAGCACAAAGGTTGAAAAGAAGAAGGAAGCCGCTCTTCAGCAGGATGAAACGCCGCAGCAATTGAGTTTGTTTTAAATAAAAATCCTCCGTCCTGAGCGGAGCCGCACGCTCCTGCTTTTAGTGCGGCGAAGTCGAAGGACATGGTTGAATAAAGAATTTTGATTATCACATCACCTGCCCTTCGACTTCGTTCCTCGAAGAGCACTCGTCACTCCGCTCAGGGCGAAGGGTATACGAAAAAAGGAAAATATGACCACAAAAGAAACTCTCATCAAGAAATTAAAAGACAAAAATGCAAAGATTGCGATCCTGGGCTTGGGATATGTTGGGCTTCCGCTGGCTGTTGTATTTGGCGAGGCGGGTTTTCACGTCACTGGTGTAGACCCTGATAAGCGCAAGATCGATGCGCTGGCTGAAGGCAAGTCCTATATTCCAGATGTGAAAACAGAAACGGTTGCGAAGCTTGTCAAAGATGGCATGTTCACGGCAACCACTGATTTTTCTGTTTTGAAGGATATGGACGCCGTCAGTATTTGTGTGCCAACTCCGCTGCGCCAGACCGGTGACCCGGATATGTCCTTCATCATTTCGGCGACGGAAGAACTGGCGAAGTACATGCACAAGGGCATGGTGATCGTTTTGGAATCAACCACGTATCCAGGTACAACCCGTGAACTGCTCCTCCCAAAATTGGGCACTGATCATAACTTGACGATTGGTGAAGATTGGTTCCTTGCCTTCTCCCCGGAACGTGTTGACCCCGGGCGCGAGGATTACACAACCATTAACACTCCTAAAGTAATGGGCGGTATCACCGAGACTTGTGGTGAAGTAGCAACTGTCTGGTATGAAGGCGCGATCAAGACTGTGCATCACGTCTCCACCGCAGAAACAGCGGAGATGGCGAAACTGTTGGAGAACACCTTCCGCATGATCAACATTGGTCTGGTCAATGAACTGGCGATCATGTGCGAACGCCTCGGCGTGGATGTGTGGGAGGTGATCGATGCCGCTGCCACCAAGCCATTTGGTTTCATGAAGTTCACACCCGGGCCTGGCTTGGGTGGTCACTGCATTCCAATTGATCCGCTATATCTTTCATGGAAGATGAAGTCCTTTCATTACAATGCGCGTTTCATCGAGCTGGCTTCTGAGATCAATACCAACATGCCGCGTTACGTGGTCAGCCGTATATTGGAAGGAATGAATGACCGCGGCAAACATCTCAAGGGTTCGAAGGTGCTTGTATTGGGTGTGGCTTACAAACCTGATATTGACGATGTACGCGAATCACCTGCGATGGATGTGATTGGCCTTCTGCAAAATAAAGGTGCGGTTGTTGAATATCACGATCCATTCATCCCGCATATCCATCATGAATATGATGGCTGGAAAATGGATAGCGTGAAGGATATGATGAAATCCGTGAAGGAAGCGGATGCAGTGGTGATCGTCACCAATCACAGTCAATATGATTACAAGGCGATCATTGAAGCATCTAAATTTGTCTTTGACTCGCGTAATGCAACTGGCAAGTTCGGGAAGACACACGAGAAGGTTGAGAGACTTTAATTTACGGATCACGCATTACGAATTCGTAATGCGTGATCCGTAATGTGTAAGAGGAAAAATGGCTCATTATTTAGTAACAGGCGCAGCAGGCTTTATCGGCGCGCGGACTTCGGAAATGCTGATTCAGGATGGGCACACCGTTGTTGGCGTGGATATCCTGAATGAAGCGTATGATCTGCGTATGAAGGAATATCGCCTGAATAGATTACAGGCAATGCCTGGGTTCACTTTCCGCAAACTGGATATTTCCGATAAGTCGATCATCGATCAGCTGAAAGATGAGAAACTTGATGGCGTGATTAATCTCGCTGCCTGGGCGGGAGTACGTGTTAGCGTGAAAGACCCGTGGATCTACGTAGAAACCAACATGACCGGAACTTTGAACATGCTGGAGTTATGCCGCCAGACCGGTACGAAGAAGTTCGTGGTTGCATCCACTTCCAGTATTTATGGCGAAAATCCACCCTACCCCACGCCGGAATCCGCATCGAGTAGTGAGCCTCTTCAACCGTATGCCGCCAGCAAAAAAGGGGCAGAGGCAATGGCACATGCCTATCATCATTTGTATGGTATCGATGTAACAGTCGTTCGATTTTTCACTGTGTATGGCCCTGCTGGCCGGCCAGACCTGTCCATATTCCGCTTTGTGCAATGGATTAGCGAGAGGCGTCCTGTGCGGGTGAATGGCGATGGTGAGCAATCACGCGGCTTTACATTCATCGATGATATTGCACGCGGAGTGATTCTGGCGCTTAAACCAGTTGGCTATGAGATCATTAACTTGGGTGGGCATGAAACAATAACGATCAATAAGCTTATCAAGCTTGTTGAAGATATTGTCGGTAAAAAAGCTGTGGTTCAATATGGTCCCCCTGACCTCGCGGATATGCGTTCGAATTGGGCCGATGTGACAAAGGCAGGCGAATTGCTTGGCTGGGAGCCGCAGTTCGATATGCGTGCTGGGATTGAGAAGCTGGTTGATTGGTATAACAAGGAACGCGAGTGGGCGAAGGATATCCTTACGCCTTAGCTGTTTACGAATCACGGATCACGTATTACGTGATCCGTGATTCGTAATTCGTAAATTCCCATGTCCCTCCTCTCAAAATTCAAGAACGATCCCCTCTTCGTAAAGATCATTCACTCCAGCGGGGCTTTGTTCAGCAATAACACCCTCAGCCTGGGATTAAGCGTCTTGCAGGGGGTGTTAGTCACGCGCCTGCTTGGGCCTGCGGGATTTGGTCTGCTCGGCGTGGTAATGGCCTTTGCCTCCACAGTGAACAGCATTTTCTCGTTTCGGATGAGTGAACTGGTCGTGCGATATGGCGG
Organism: Candidatus Villigracilis sp.; assembly: GCF_057083605.1. Classification (NCBI taxonomy): domain Bacteria; kingdom Bacillati; phylum Chloroflexota; class Anaerolineae; order Anaerolineales; family Candidatus Villigracilaceae; genus Candidatus Villigracilis; species Candidatus Villigracilis sp. Next base: position 57,842 of record NZ_JBXMTI010000152.1, read on the forward strand.
CGAATATCTCAATAAAGGTGAAAAGGATAAGGCATCTGCGGTAATGAAAGCCGCAGGTTTAACCGAAGCCGCTGTCTCGCTTGCAGCTTTCTTTGTCGTGATGCTCATGGCAGGATTTGCGGAAACATATCTTGCAAAAACGCCAAACGTTTCATGGATGTTCACGGTTTATGCGTTGGGATTGCTGGCGAATTTCAACACCGAAACATCCACAGGCATTCTTCAGGTTACAGACCGAATTAAATTACAAGGCACGATCAACCTTGCGCAAAGTATTTTTACATCTCTAATTATTGTTGGCGCATATTTCCTGAATGGAAGTATCACCATCATTCTCATCGCATATCTGCTGGGTAAATCGATTCTTGGGCTGGGTATGTTTATCGCCGCGCAAATTCAATTGCCTAAAGCGCTTGGCAAGGGATGGTGGCGCACGCCATTCTCTGTGCTCACTTCAACCAGCCAGTTGATTCGCTTTGCGCTCAGTTCAAATATCAGCGCGACCATCATCAAAATTTTCCGCGAAAGTGAATTAATTTGGATTGGTTTCTTCCTCGATACCACTGCGGTCGGTTATTATCGCGTGGCGTATACCATCGTCCATTTTCTCGCTATTCCCGCCGACCCGTTCATCTCCACTACCTTTCCCGCGATCAATCGTCTTGCCGTTGAGCACGCATGGGGGCGCCTCAAGAGTTTTCTGCGCAAGATCACAGCCTTTTCATTCGCATACAACATCGCGTTGGGTGCGGCGCTGATCCTCTTTGGGCGCTGGGTCATTCTTGTGTATTCTGGTGAAGAATATCTCAATGCCTATCCCGCGCTGATCGCGCTTACCATCGGTCTCGTTTTCAATTACATCCTGTTTTGGAATCGCCCGTTGCTTCTTTCGCTTGGGCTGCCTGAGTTTCCAATTTATGTCACACTGATTGTTGGTCTGCTCAAACTTGGCCTGTCGTTTCTGCTTGTCGCGCGCTATGGCATCATTGCCGCGGCCGCGCTGCTTTCGTTTTATTACATTGCTTCGGTGGGCATCATGGTCTGGCGCGGTTTGATCGAGATTGGAAAAAATGAAAATCACAGTACGGGCACAGCGGAACGATGACTCGTCAAACTCTCTTATAATCTCGCTGTGCCCCTACAGAATATGAAAATCGCCCTTATCACTAATTCCCGTATTCCATCTCTCACGGCCAATTCGATTCAGGCCATGAAGGTCGCTCAGGCATTAATGCAATTGGGACATGACTTGCGAATGTATGCGCCCGCGGAAGTTGAACCTGTGACTCAAAAGACTCTCCTCACGCATTACGGATTACGCTTCACGCCTGACCTTGAACTGCTCCCCTCCATCAAGGGTCTCAAACGCTTTGACTTTATCGTCCATGCCCAGCGTGCCGCGAGAAAATTTGGTGCAGATTTAATTTACACCTGGCTGCCCCAATCCGCTGTGCTGGGGTTGTGGTCTGGTTATTCCGTTGTGTTGGAAATGCACGCGGATAATTCTGGGATGTTGGGCGTGTGGTGGATGAGGCAGTTCTGGAAGTCAAATGGGCACAAGGTGATGACGGTCACTACGTCAGCGTTGAGAAAGGCTTTAGAACGCTCGACCAGGATTCAGTTTAAGGATGAAGCGCTGCTACTCGCGCCGAACGGCGTCGAACTGGAAAAGTATGACGGGTTGCCCAGTCCCGTTGAGGCACGTCGTCAATTAAATCTGCCTGAAGGTTTGACAATTGGATTCACAGGTCACATTTACCCCGGGCGCGGCGCGGACTTGTTGTTTGAGCTTGCGAAGGAAATGCCGCAGGTGAATTTTTTGTGGGTGGGCGGCACGCCTGAGTTGGTGGCGCATTGGCGCGGGGAGTTGGATGGCGCGAAGATCATGAATGTGACGATGACAGGTTTTGTGAAGCATGAAAGAATTCCGCTGTATCAAGCCGCATCGGATATTTTGCTGATGCCATACAGCCGCTCCGTCGAAGCCAGCAGCGGACAGGATATTGCCGAGGTCATCAACCCGATGAAGATGTTCGAATATATGGCTTCGGGGCGCGCAATCGTTTCAGCAGACCTGGCTTCGATCCGTGAGGTGTTGAATGATAAGAATGCTATATTGGTTGAAGCAGGAAATTTTGGAAAGTGGAAAGTGGAAATTGAATCATTGCTTGCGGATGAGCCGCGCAGGTTGGCATTGGGTGCTCAGGTGCGCAAGGATGTTGCAGGGTTGACTTGGTTGAAGAGGGAGGAGATGGTGATGGAGAGGGTGATTGATAATTCGTGGTGAGGAAAGGTTGGGGGAGCGTTGTTAGTTTTGAAAAATACCGATCATCGAGGCTTCCAATTTCGATATATTAACCTTTGATAACAACCGTTCTTAGGGATATCCAAATCTTTTGTGAACTGAAACCATTATCTGTTTTTCCAAACGACTATAAAAGCCCTTTGCATTGCCTTGGCTTTTCTAAGGGCCATACCCAAACTTGTAGTAGCTTTTGAACCAATAAGTCCTAAGCTTTACCAGTTTTCATTTTTTAAGGCGAGCGCGCCAGCGACGGATGGGGATAATTAACATAATATATAAATTCCTCACAAATGCAATGCTAATAACTCGTTGATAAAATCTCCACATCAAACTGCCTTTGATCAAATCTAACTCGCCTTGGAGAACCCCGGCTCTCTCCTGTGCAAGGTTGGCCTGATCGATTTTGTCAGATATTCCTTTTAGGTAGGTAGAGAAAGCTAGGCTTTCCGCAACAGGGTCTTGTTCATGGTTTTTTGCCCAGCTATTAAGGATGGTAGTATAGACATCGATTATCTGGTCAGCCATGTCTTTAAGCCCGGCTTTTGTGCGCACCGCTAAGGAGACTTTTAGTGCATCCAGTGGATCATAGCGTTGTATTTCAGCTGAAAGAATATCAGCGGTGAGCGGTCGATTCAGGACGCGAATCCCAAAGTTGTTATGCCGAAGCCACTCTAGGTTCTGTGTGGTGACCATTTGGCCGGCGCCTTCCAATCCGCAGCAGATTACTGCTGCACCGATTGCTAAACCTTCTAAGGCAGATCGCCCTACGGCGAATATAATGTCATAGTTGCCAAGTCGCGCTTCTGGATGGAAGGATGGATTGCCGCTTCCAGAGCCCATGACGTCCAAAACAATGCTATTGCGAGCGCAAGCCTCGCGGATAATTCCCAAGGTGTTCATCTCATTGAACGCATTATTGAATGCAAGCGCGTGTTTAGGGATGGCTGGTAAGTTTGGGCGGGGATGGAATCTTTCTAGATCAACCGAGTTTAGAATCGTAGTAATCTTTTCATCGGGAATCCCACATTCATAAACTAGGCGGTCATGTAGCGCGTCACTGACTGTTACATATCGAATAATCCGTGGGTGAAATGGCGGCGTCTCCTCCCAAGGTAACCATCCATGACAAAAAAAGACAGCCGGTGTTCCCGGGAATTGTGATATTGCCATCATCGTTTCCAGGTGATGTTGCCCGTGGATAAGATCGGGCTTAACTCTAATGGAATTTAGGTTTGCGACTACTGGGATGGATTTTCTCTGAAGCACATTTGCAAGCTCGCCGATGCGAGGGCTGTAAATGATCGGTTTATAGCCTCGTTTAATCAACTCTATGGCCACATCATGGATGTAGAGCTCCGACCCAGTCCAATCCTTAATAAAGGCATTGGTGATGAGAACACAAGGTCCGGTTTTAATTTCTGTCATAATTTGTCTTGCAATTCGACTTCATATCGTTTGGTGGCCACATCTTTCGGTCTGGTTTGAAGCGCAAAGCTGTGAGTCGTCAAGGCCTTTGGTGAGGCGGGCGATCTCACGCGGCGATTCTGTAAGAATTGCACGGATATCCCCTGTATCTACGGGGTTATTTTCACAAGCTTTACCATTGGAGAAGATTATACGGTTAATGCAATTTCTTGTGGCGGTAGGATTCTAACCATGCTCAAACAGTTTTTTTGGTTCACCAAAGTCAATTGTATTGGTGCTGGCGGGGATCACCGTCCTTGTTTAGTCGCGCTGGTTCGCACTAGGTGCTCAGACCTGGAATGATGTGACGAGTTTTACCAAGCGAAGAAGGATGAAATGGTGATGAATCAGTCCGTGAATCTAGCTTAACAATCCATCTCTGCCCAGTGAATCTTTTCGTGCTTTGCCATGCGCCTTGCCTGGCTAAAGACCGTGTGCTCCCTGCGACCGATTGTTGCAGAGCGTGACCAATCTTCGAAAGATATACCTTTCAATAAACTCAATAATTCTTTCCGTTGAGCTGTGAATGACTCAAATGAAGCGTGAAATTCCAGCTTGAGATAATTTGTGCTTTTGATCCATTTGCGCAGGTGAATATCTGGCAGGGTTGGTATGTCTCTTGCGATCATTTGCTGAATGCTGTCGCCCCATGCGTCTGCACAGGAACGCAAATGGGCGAGGATGTCGTTCGGTGACCATGTCTTTTGGTCTGGCTTGAAGCGGAGCCGTGAGTCGTCAAATCCCTTGGTGAGGCGGGCGATCTCACGCGGCAATTCTGCGAGCACTGCAAGAATATTGTCTATGTCAGTGGGGACGATTTTCATAAGTTCACTCTAATTTGGAAATTATACGGTGAACGCGATTCACTGTGGTGGTAGAATTTTCAAGATGCTCAAACAATTATTTGTCTCGCGGAAATCAATGCTATTTACTCTGGCGGGGATTATCCTCATTGTCTTCCTCCTGCTGGTTTGGCGGGTTGTTTCATTACAGCGAGTTGCTTCTGAAGTTGTCAGTGAACCGATCCTCAAGATCAGTTATTGCGGAGTTGAGCCTGAAGAGTTGTGCGTGCTTTCCTTCGGGCGTGACGCGGAAGAAAATCTGGTGGTGAATTTGTTTGTGCCAGACCGTAAGTCCCCCAATTTTTATATGAAGATCAAGAGGATTACGGGGGAAAGTGTTTATGAATGTGAGAGGAATAAGGAAGTGCGGACCAGTGTATTTTGTTATGGAGACATGGTCAATTTGCAGGAGAAAATGGAGATCAGTCTGATTTCAATGGAAGATGGGCATGTATTGGCTGTGGGAAGTTTTACCTTGAACGCAATCTTAATTGCAGCACAATCTCCAGGTGTTCCAGGCACATTTACGCCAATGCCCAGTTTGGCGGTGGATACTGAAACTGTGACACCTACATCTGAGACCCCTTCTTTGACCCAGGAACCTCCCATCGTCACTCTCACTTTTACCCCTAATCCATCGTATCCCAACCCATCATATCCGTAGCGCTCTACAACATGAATATTTGGACGGATGGCTTAACCGTTCTGGTAGATCAAGCTTGGACGGTTTTTAGCATATTAATAACGGTCATTTGGGGGCATGTATTAATCGTTATTCTATTAAAGAAGACCTTCAAAAATCAATTTACGAATGCCGAATATTTTTCACTCGGAATGGCAGGATGGATTTTGCCAACTGCGTTATTGTCCCTCGCATTGTTTATGGGGACATTTTTGTTTGGAGGAATTGCTGCCACGGTCATCTCTGTCTTTACGCTGGTTGCCCTGATTTGCATTTTATTTGTCTGGAGATCGGGTCAGATATCACTTTGGCCCGACTCTGCATTGGTATTCCTCCTGCTGGCGGTTTCTGTTATTCTACAACTTGCCTTTCTCAAGAAGACGATTTTGCCCTTGTATTTTGATTCGGCGGAGCATTATCGAATTATCAAGTATTTTGTGGATTATTTTGAATTACCTGGCAATGGTTTGTTTTTAATAAATTATTACCATGTAGGCTATCATTTCTTCAGTGCGACTACCGCTTATGTTTTTCATTTAGGCATTGTGGATACCATGCTTGTGTTTGGTCAACTTATATTAGGGGTTTTGCCGTTCTCTTTGTTTTTTATCGTCAAGCAGGAGACTCGATCAAATGTAGCTGCGATCTTTACCTGTTTGCTGGCCGAATTTGGCTGGCATATGCCATCCCATGCGGTAAATTGGGGAAAGTATCCAGCGCTATTTAGTTTGGTTGGCATCCATTTTGTTTTGAGCATTGGATACTTGATTTTTATATGTTATCTCAAAAGCGAATCCCTGAGCGACAGCGAAGGGTCTCTACGTGCGAAAATACGAGACTCTTCGGTCGTAAAGAACGCTCCCTCAGAGCGACACGATATTTTTGAGATGAATACTAGAAACAATAAACCTAAGGCTAAAAGACTGATATTGTATTTACTCCTTGGTTTTGGGGTACTGATTTCAACTTTGATCCATACTCGCTCATTAATTGTGTTTGCTTTTATGGGTATATCCATGCTTTTGACGCTTTGGTGGGAACGATTGGCGCTTATATCTCAACGTCTCATTTTTGCTTTTGGGTTGTGTCTCCTTGCTGTGCAAATTGCAGTTATGCAGGGCAATGCTGCGCTTGCACCATTGTTTGGGGTTTATGTTGGGCAAGACCTGTTTGCAACAGGTTTGGTTATTCTCCTGCTTATATTTTCAGCACAGGCTTTTTCAGACCTGACCTTTTTCTTATTAGTCCTGCTTTCCATGATGCTGGCTGGGTTGTATATTCCTATTTCTGGAGTTGCGGGCTATGGCACTTTGACTCTTTTAGACAGACCTTACGTGCAAATGTTGCTTTATCTTCCACTCTCTATTTCGGGTGGACTGGGATTGGCAGGTTTACATAAATATTTGCAGAGATTTTCTTTCCGCCCCAAACTATTAACGCAACTGGCAACCTTTTCAGCGTTTGTGTTTGTAATCTTGAATGCCACCGTTCATCATAATTTTTACCCATCCGGTTGTTGTCAAATTGTCAGCCGTGATGACTTGGCCGCGCTGGAATGGATGGATAAAACGCTTCCTTCTGATGCCAATGTTTTGATCGCCTCTACAGATTTATTCGTTACTTCTTTTGATGCAACTGAAACTCAAGCGGGAATGGATGGTGGCGTTTGGATACCTCCTTTAACTTCCAGAAAAACAACTTTTATGAAAGGGGATTTGAATTTTGAGCAGACTCAAATCCGTGCTGAAGTTTGCAGGCTTGGCGCGAACTATATTTATGCTGGCGGAATGCCACTAAGTTTTAAAGCTCTTCTATTAGATGGACAGCCCAATTGGTATCAAATTGTTTTTTCTCTGCCTGATGCGAAAGTGTATAAAGTAATTGGGTGTGGATAGTTCTTCACAAACATAAATAAATTCGTGGTAAAAGTGGGGATATGAAGAACTTAAATCAACTTGATTTTTTGTGGATCGTGCCATCCTCGCTTGGATTGGGAGCGATTCTAACTTCGCTTCAACCTGGCAGTTGGTTCACTGGCTGGTTGGCCTTCTCTTTCCTCTTTCTTCTTTCTTTTTCATTGCTGACACTTTCCACAAGATGGGCGGGCGGTGGGAAGGCTTTGGGATGGATGGTAGCGCTTGCCTTCGCTTTGCGATTCGTTGGTGGCGTAACTACGTACTTTGCGCTTCCGATCCACGGCTATGTGGATGATGAAGATCAAAGCGCTGGTTTTGTATACACAGATGCGCATCGTCGCGATGCGCAGGCTTGGGAGTTGGCGGGTTCTGACCGCCCGATCATGGATGCGTTCAACGAGAAATTCGCATACGATCAATACGGCGGCTTGCTGGCGTTTAGCGCATTGGTCTACCGTTATCTTTCGCCTGATGCGCATCGTGTGTTGATGCTGGTATTGCTATCCGCTTTCATGGGGGCATTGGGCCTGCCGTTTTTGTGGAAGGCGGTTGCTCAGGAGTGGGGCGCAAATATGGCATTCGCATCGGGTTGGATCTTTGCGCTTTATCCTGAAAGTGTCTTGCTTGGCGGCTCAGCCATGCGTGAACCTTACCTGATGGCATTCAGTGCGTTTGCGTTATGGGGATTTGTAAGTTGGGGCGGGTCCCCCCTTCGGGGACTTCGCGATACGCTCCTCGAAAAACGCTCGGGACTACTCAACCGCCAGGCAATTCTCTGGCTTGGGCTTGGCATTTCTGGCATGTTGCTTGTCTCACCGTCTGTGGCTTTGGTAACTCTAGTAATTTTAGGTGGGTGGTTATATTTCACCAGTGAACGCGGACATATTTCGTGGTGGATGGTCGCAATTGCGGTCATCGTGTTTATAGTTGGGCTATTCATTCTTTCGTCCGCTTTGGATCGGGATGGGAATTTAGGCGGCGGGACTCCGATTGGTGTGATCAACAATTTCATGCGCGAAGCGGTCAAGTGGGATGTGTATCAACTGGAGCGCGGCTCGGGCTGGGTGCAAAAACTTTTCGATGAAATGCCCGAATGGCTGCGTTTGCCTTTTGTGACGATATATGGTGTTTTACAACCTGTCTTGCCTGCAATATTTATTGTGCCAACCATACCTATCTGGCGAATCATTGGCATTTTGCGTGCTGTGGGCTGGTACGCGTTGCTACCAGCTTTGATCCTCTCTTTTGTCGCCTCGGCAGGTGCGGGCGCGGATAAAAAGCGTGCTGAGCGGAGCCGAAGCATCCTCATCTGGTTAAGTCTGGTCGTATGGACCTGGATCCTGTTGACAGCTTTGCGCGGCGGCGGCGACCAATGGGATAATCCGCGTTATCGTGCGATCCTGTTTTTGTGGCAGGCTATCTTGGCGGGCTATGTCTGGGTTTGGTGGCAGGAGACGAGGAATGCGTGGTTCCTGCGTGTGATTGCGATGGAGATTGCCTTTGTGGCGGTGTTTGGTCAATGGTATGCGAATCGTTATTTGCATATTGGCGTGCAATTATCATTTGCTTATATGGTGGGGATCATTCTTGGTTTGTGGGGGGTGATTATCATTTGGGGATTGTGGCGTGACCAAAAACAGCGCGCCTCGCATGGTGTATAATTCAGCAACTGAATTTTGACTAGGAGATAAGATGCCCACCGCTATTATTACGGGAATTACAGGACAGGATGGTTCATACCTGGCCGAGTTATTATTGAAAAAAGGATACCGCGTTATCGGCGTTGCACGTCGTTCCAGCACTGTAAATTATGAGCGCATTCACCATATTGTGGATGATATAACCGTCGTTCAGGGGGATTTACAAGACCAGGGTTCCCTGCTTTCATTGCTTGAAGAATATAAACCTACTGAAGTTTATAACCTCGCCGCGCAATCTTTTGTGCCAACTTCATGGAACCAACCTGCGTTGACGGGTGATGTCACGGCTATTGGTGTAACCCGTCTACTGGAAGCCATTCGTTTTGTGAACCCGAAGATCCGTTTCTATCAGGCTTCTTCGAGCGAAATGTTTGGCAAGGTGCTGGAAGTTCCGCAAAAAGAAGAGACGCCTTTCTATCCACGCAGCCCATATGGTGTGGCGAAGGTTTATGGTCATTGGATCACGGTCAATTATCGAGAGTCATTCGATATGTTTGCGACATCTGGTATTTTATTCAATCATGAAAGTCCACGCCGCGGCATGGAATTTGTGACCCGAAAAATCTCAAACGCTGTTGCAAAGATCAAACTCGGCATGGCAAAGGAATTACGCCTCGGCAATCTCGAAGCCCAGCGGGATTGGGGCTTTGCTGGTGATTATGTAGAAGCTATGTGGTTGATGCTTCAGCAGGATCATCCTGATAATTACGTGATCGGCACTGGTGAAACCCATGCGGTGCGTGAATTTTGCGAGATCGCATTCTCGAATGTAGACTTGGATTATAAGGAATATGTTGTAATGGATGAAAAGTTCTACCGCCCTGCCGAGGTAGATTTACTGATCTCGGACCCATCCAAAGCGCGCGGCGAATTAAAATGGGAACCCGCGGTTTCATTCAAGGAACTTGTGAAAATGATGGTAGATTCTGATTTAGCGCGTTTGAAGAAGGGGTAACCGTAGTTCGTCATTGCGAGGGCGTTCTTGTTTTTGCCCGAAGCAATCTCCTCACTGCATTAGGGATTGCTTCGTTGGACACCGTCCTGCGTTTGGTGCAGAAAAGAGCAAATACCCTCCTCGCAATGACGATCTTGGGTATCATAATTTATGCCGAAAAAACTTGGTTATTTGAAGAACAAAGAGTTGCCTTCATGGACGCCGGCATTGCTGGCAGGCCTGGGGGCGCTTCTTTATTTAATCCAGGCCGTGGTTTATGCATACACCACCGTCTCCAGCCTGGACGAGGGTTCCTATTTATTAAAGGGGATTTTATATCTGCGTGGAGTCTATGAGCCGTTCGAGCCTTATGGCCCGCTGACTAACAAAGCTCCATTTGCATTTTTGATCCCCGGCTTTGCTGAATTTTTATTCGGCCCTGGCTTGCGGACGGGTCGTTTCTTTTCCATTTTCATGGGTTTGCTTACCGTGCTCGGTGTTTGGATCACAGCGCGTCGCTGGGCTGGCAAATGGATCGCCGCGGGAGCGGTTTGGGTCTTTGCACTCAGCCCGATGATCATCAAGTTACATGCGCGTACCGTCTCAGAAGTGATCATCGCATCCATGCTGGCGTGGATATGTGTGTTTGTGCTCGATGAAGAACGCCCGTTATGGCAGATCATTCTTGGTTCCATTCTCGCTGCGTTTGCAGTACTGACGCGTCAGAATATGATTCTGATATTGCCATTATTGGTCTTATATGTTTTCTGGCAGCATGGCAAACAAAAGGGAATCTGGTCTTTGGCAACAACTTCATTTGTTTTTCTGGCTGTGCACGCTTATTACTGGCCCAATATCTTAACCATTTGGGCGCCTTGGCTTCCTGAGAATCTAACCCCATTCCTTGATGCATATCGGATGCCCAAAGATGCGGTACCGATCTGGGACCCATCCATTGATTTTTGGAATCGGACGAATGCTTTCTTTCAGGGGATCCGTTATCACTTTATCGCAGTGATTGGTGGAATTTTCGCCCTAATCCACTGGTCGTTCCCACGGGACTGGAAATCTGCTCCCGCCATACGAGCGGCTGTTTTCCTCGCTTTGTCATTTTTCACCCTGCTTGCCATGCATGCCTGGGCGGCCTTGGCGAGTCAATACGAAAGTTATAGCTGCGTTTTTTGTTTTTCAAACTATCTGACATTTTTTGATCCATTGGGTATCTTGCTGGTCGCGGTCGTTTTTTCTGCTTCTCCCAAACTACATTATCCCCGTTTTGTAAAATTCCTTCTGGTCATCTTCATATTGCTTGTTTCCACAGGGATTGGCTTTTCGTTATTCGAGAATGTCGGTGCTACTTTACTCAACCTGCCTGTGCCGCGCATCAGGGAAGGTCAGTTTTTACCAGGCACAGCCGCCTTGGTTGATATGTTGAAATATGGGCTTGGGCTTAACCTGCCTGAGATCAAGCGGGCTATCAGTTCTGCGCTGGGCTTATTTGCTGGGCTTGTTGTTCTTGCTCTGTCCTTTTTTTGGTGGCGCCGTAAAAAAGAGTTTCCCTTTACTCCTGTATTGCTCAATGCCTATCTCATCATTGGGCTGATGCTTTCCCCTATACTGCACTTGGGCGAGAGCAGGGTGGGTTGCAAACAGGACTTGATCCTTGCGAATGAACAACTTGGTGCGCATCTTGACAGAGTCATCCCACCTGATAGTCTGGTATATTGGGACGGTGGAAATGCTTTTACGCCCATGGTCTATGTACTGGATGTGCATATTTTTCCGACCCAGATCAACGATGGCTACACCTTTCGGTTCGGCGGCGACCCTGAAACCCTTCACCGCTTCAGCCATTGGAACAGTGAACTGGATACCGAGTGGAAGAATAGTGCAGACGTATTCATTATTGAAGCCAAACGGTTTTCATCCTGGAAGGATTTTCTGAATCCACAGGATTTTGAAGAGTACGAAAAACCACCGACAGCACCTTCTTGCAATGAGGGGGCTGAATTAAGGATATTTCACAGAATTCCATGAATCTATCAATCGTGACCCCGGTCTTTAACGAACAAGATACCCTCCCGCTCCTGTTTGACTCTATCTACAGCACTATGAATACCCTGGATCGATCATGGGAGTTGATTCTGGTGGATGATGGCAGCAACGATAAAAGTTTATCCATCCTGAAAGAATATGCTGAAAAAGACCCTGTGCATATCCGCGTGATCGCCTTTCGCCGAAATTTTGGGCAGACCGCCGCCATTGTCGCAGGATTGGATTATTCACAAGGTGAGATCATCGTTCTGATCGATGCCGATATGCAGAACGACCCCGCAGATATACCCATGATGCTTGCCAAATTAGATGAGGGCTACGATCTCGTCAGCGGTTGGCGCAGGCAAAGAAAAGATAATGCCATTACGCGTAATTTCCCGTCCATGCTTGCTAATTCGTTGATCTCGCGTGTGACAGGTGTGCACTTGCATGATTACGGCTGCACCCTCAAGGCATATCGCCGTGATGTCCTCGAGGGATTTCGTTTATATGGCGAGATGCACCGCTTTATTCCCGTCTTCGCTGATTCTGTTGGGGCACATATCACTGAGGTCCCCGTCCGCCACCACCCACGCAAATTTGGAAAGACCAAATACGGGCTGGAAAGAACCGTTAAGGTCGTGCTGGATCTGTTTACGGTGAAATTCCTGGTTTCCTATGCCTCGAAGCCGATCTACCTTTTCGGCGGCGCAGGCAGTTTCCTGATGGTTGTCAGCGCAATGATCATGCTTTATCTTTTTGTGCGGCGTATGTTCTTTTTTGTCAGCATTGCGAATTCTCCGTTGCTGCAGATGAGCGCCATGTTTTTTATCCTGGGCGTTCAAGCCATATTGATGGGGTTGATCGCTGAATTGCTGGTGCGCACGTATCATGAATCCCAGCGAAAGCCCACTTATAGAATTCGCACCATGGTCAACCTGAAACGGAACCCTCGTGATTAAGTGGTTGCGTGAAAACCGCCAGATCGCTGTGCGTGTGGCGGGCAGCCTTCTGGCACTGGCGCTCTTGATCGTTTTGCTTGAAGAAGAGGGGGATGGAAAACTTTTTTCTGCGTTGCGGCGTGTTTCCATCGGATACTTCCTCGCAGCTGTTGTGGCACTGACCATCTCGCGTTTGTTTGCCGCCACACGCTGGCACATATTGCTCAAGTCGGCAGGTGTGGAAAATTCTTTTCTTCGCTCGATCATGTTGACCTTTACCGGTAATTTTTCGTCCAACTTTTTACCCACGACCATTGGTGGGGATGTGGTGCGGCTGGCCGGTGCGATGCAATTAGGCTATGACCGTGCCGTCTGCGTTGCCTCGCTCGTAGCGGACCGATTAATTGGTTTGGCAGGAATGAGCGTGGCTCTCCCTTTGGGTTTGATCCCTGTATTTTCACTGAATAGCGGAGTCTCGCAATCCATTGCTGTTTCTGCCCTGGTTCAAAAAGGCATGGGTTTTGCCAAACGTACATTTGAGTCGCTTTCCATCTGGGTTACAAAGCCGATGGCGTTGAGCGGCTCCCTGATTGCCACCTTTGGCAACATGGCATTTATCTATTTGGCAATTTATCTTCTTCTCCTTGGTATTGATCATCAGGTCTCTTACTGGTTGATCGCAGGTTTATATACCCTGACGTACTTCGTAACGCTCTTCCCCATTTCTATTAATGGCTTGGGCGTACAGGAACTCTCCATGACTTTTCTGCTTACCCAGTTAGGCGGGTTAAGTTCCTCCGAAAGCGCAACGGTTGCCTTGTTGACTCGCGTGTTATTCATTATCACCAGCCTGCCGGGGGCATTCTTTTTGCCATCCATTCTTGCAGCAATGAACGAGAAAAAAGCTGAACTGGCAGAATAAGACGGGTGAGGCATGGAAGCCATATCAACAAGGAAATTTCTGCAAACGTGGATCTGGGCGCTGGTAATTGTCAGTGCCCTGGCGATCCCTCAAACCATTCAACGTACTAACGAATTGGAAATCATCCTCCTGCGCTCCAAGTGGATTGGACTCGTAGGTGTATTTGCACTAACAGCAATTATTGGTCTGTGGCTGGCTCGCTCAGCATTTCTGGATCGCATCACTTTGTGGATGGATGGGCTTGAGCTACGATCCGATAATCCACTGCGCCTGGCACTTGGTGTTTTACTTATCGTGTCAGGCTTTCTACTAGTTTGGGTTACTCGTTTATATATCCTTGGTGAAACGTTCCCACAAGTGATGCCGATTTTTTGGGTGTTTTTGTGGGCAAGCCTGCTTCAAACTCTGGGTTTGAAATTGATTCGCAATTCCCTCAAATGGCATATTGCCTTTGCAATTGTTTTGCTGGTGCAGGGAATGATTTATCAAGCATATGGTATTTTTGCCATCACTTCTGCCAATCCCTTCTCGATGGGCTATTCTGAGGCGGGACGTCATTATTACGCCTCTTTGTTTTTCTCTGAATCCGTATATAGGATGAAACTTCCGCTGCCTTTCCTGCATCCCTCCCGTTATTTGCTGCTCTCCATTCCATTTCTAATTGAAGGCTTGCCATTATGGTTCCATCGCTTTTGGCAGGCATTCCTTTGGTTTGCGCTAACGTTGGCCTCGTCCTGTCTCCTCGCGCGAAGGATGAAAATGAGCCGTGGCGTGACTGTCTTTGCAACTGCATGGGCGTTTTTGTTTTTTTTACAAGGCGCGGTGTACTATCACCTGCAAGTCTGCGTTATTCTTGTTTTAGCCGGGGTATCTATTCGGAATAAATCACGTTCGCTGATTTTTATCCTCCTTGCTTCAGCATGGGCAGGCATCAGCCGCGTGAACTGGTTCCCTGTCCCTGCCATGTTGGCGATAACGATTTATATTCTTGAAACACCGCTCGCGGACAAAGGCTGGAAGTACTGGGTTACTCCTTTTGTATGGGGCGTGAGCGGATTTGTCACTGCCCTGTTTTCTCAATTCGTTTATATTCAAATCTCCGGCAATGCCGATCTTAGCGCTTTTGGCTCCAGCTTCACTTCAGATCTGATCTGGGCACGCCTGCTCCCGAATGAAACCTTCCCAATGGGAATCATTCCGGGCATTTTGTTGATCTCCGCTGCATCCTTTGCTGCGATTTATCAAATCACTCGCGGGAAGACAACTTACCTCCATCCTCTGCGTTGGCTTGCCTTATTCGCCATGCTTCTGGTTTTATTCGTTGGCGGAGCGTTGGTCAGCACAAAGATTGGCGGTGGCGGCGATCTCCACAATATGGATGCGTACCTGGTGATGCTGTCGGTGTTGATCACTGCTTTTTGGGCCGAACAGGTGGCGGCGGAGGAAGAGGCGGCTCCGATGTGGGGCAAGGTGAGTTGGAATGTAGTCGCTGCCGGCTTGCTGATTCCGCTTGGATTTGCGATCCGGCACATCGGCTTTTATCCATCCTATAATGAGTCAATTGCAAAGCAGGATATCCAAACCTTGCAGGAGACGGTTTTGAAAGCCGTTCAAAACGGCGGCGAGGTGTTATTCATCACGGAGCGCCAACTC
This sequence comes from Candidatus Villigracilis sp., assembly GCF_057083605.1. NCBI lineage: Bacteria > Bacillati > Chloroflexota > Anaerolineae > Anaerolineales > Candidatus Villigracilaceae > Candidatus Villigracilis > Candidatus Villigracilis sp. The sequence goes on from NZ_JBXMTI010000152.1 coordinate 73,235, forward strand.
ATCACATTTGATTATTTAAACGGCATTGTGCTCGTGCCCGAATATGAACAAAGTGAATTGATGGAAATGGCGATGTCACGCAACCGCCCGTATCTTGAAGGTTATTATGCGGATTTACATAACCGCCGCTTTGCGTTGGTGATTGCGGAAGATCAAAAGTTTACCCAGCAAAAACAGGGCTCCTTCGTGGAGGAAAATGTAGCCTGGGTTCGTTACGCAGGCGCGCCTTTGTTATGCAATTACAAACCTGTTGTAACCCTGGTCTCGAATAACATTCAAATCTATGAGCCGCGCCCAAAGCAGGTGGAGTGCAAGGATCCTTTCTCGGAATAGTTCATGCGCATCCTCACAGTCATTTATGAATTTCCACCCATCGGTGGCGGAGGGGGCAGGGCTGCCTACGACATTTGCAGGGAACTCGTTGCTCGCGGGCATGATGTCACCGTCCTCACCGCGCATATGAAGGGCCTTCCTTTTCAGGAAAATGCGGATGGAATTCGCGTGATCAGGATTTCATCTCTGCGGACCGAATCCTATGGCGCGAGTTTTTCCACCATGCTAGCCTTCGTTCTGGCTGGACTTTGGGCCGGGCTCCGTTTAATTTACCTTTACCGTCCCGATATCATTCACACCCATTTCGCTGTCCCATCTGGCGCTCTCGCATGGATGTTGTCCGTATTGACTGGCACTCCCTACATTTTGACCGCGCATCTGGGTGATGTTCCGGGCGGCGTTCCAGAGAAAACAGGCAATTGGTTCCGCTGGCTTGAGCCGTTTACAAAGCCCATCTGGAAGCGTGCCAAAAAAGTAGTGGCTGTTAGCGAGTTTACTCGTCAACTGGCTTTGAAACATTATTCAGTCGATATCCAAGTAATCCCAAATGGTGCAGATGTATTACACCTGGTTCCAGCCGAAATCAGATTAAATGCGCATCCTCGCCTGGTCTTTGCCGGGCGCTTTGTATCGCAGAAAAATCCAATTGCTATCGTGAAGATCCTTGCCCAACTCAAAGACCTCAACTGGACGTGTACCATGCTGGGGGATGGGCCTATGTTTGTAGAAATAGTAGAGGAAATCGCAAAGCATGACATGGCTAAGCGATTTGACCTGCCCGGCTGGGTCACGCCTGATGATGTTCTCAATCAATTTTCGAATAGCGATATTTTATTCATGCCATCTTATTCCGAAGGGCTGCCTGTTGTCGGTGTGCAGGCGCTTGCAAAGGGATTGGCTATCGTTGCCAGCCGAATTGGCGGCTTTCTGGATTTGGTTGACCATGCAGGCAACGGCTACTTGATTGAAGTGAAAGACAAGGATGCATTTTCACAAGCCTTGCGCGAGCTTGTTTCCAACCCTGAAACCCTTCTGCAATTCCGCAAAGCCAGCGCTGAAAAATCGCGCGATTTTGACATACAAAAAGTTGTCGATCAATATCAAAAGATAATGCAGGGTGTGGTAAATGGGGATTAAAACCATTGCTTCCATTGTTGGAGCGCGGCCTCAATTTATCAAGGCGGCTCCGGTATCCCGCGCGTTAGTCTCGTCATTTCGTGAAGTGATGATCCATACCGGCCAGCATTATGATTATGGCATGTCCGATGTTTTCTTTGAAGAAATGGAAATGAGAAAGCCTGACTTTAACCTGGGTGTGGGAGGCGGCACACACGGCGAACAGACTGGCAAAATGCTGATCGAAATCGAAAAAATCTTAAATACGGTGAAGCCCGATTGCGTGCTTGTTTATGGTGATACCAATTCCACTCTGGCGGCGGCGCTCGCAGCAGCTAAGGCGGAGATTCCGCTTGCACATGTGGAAGCAGGTTTGAGGTCATATAACAGAGCGATGCCAGAGGAAGTGAATCGCGTTTTAACAGATCACATGTCCACCATGTTATTTTGCCCTACAGATGCGGCTGTAGAAAATCTGGCAAAAGAGGGAATTGTAAAAGGCGTCCATCGCGTGGGGGACGTAATGTATGACGCGCTTTTGCATAACCTGACCAATGCCCGTACAAAATCAAAAATTTTGCAGCAGCTTGGATTGAAGACGGGAGAGTATGCGCTGGCTACAGTTCATCGCGCCGCCAACACAGATGACGCGGAACGGATGCGCTCGATACTTGCGGCATTGGGAATGTTAAACACCCAGGTCATTTTTCCTGTACACCCGCGCACTCGCAAAATTATCCAGGAATGGGGTATTTCGGCCGGTTCAAATGTGCGGATGGTTGAGCCGGTTGGTTACTTTGATATGCTGGTATTGCTTGAAAATGCCAATTGTATTTTGACTGATTCGGGCGGCGTGCAAAAGGAAGCATACCTTGTAGGGGTACGCTGTATCACCTTGCGCGAAGAGACAGAATGGGTGGAAACAGTATCTGCCGGTTGGAATAAACTTGTGGGTGTGAACACGGATTTGATCGTAGAGATGTACAACAACTGGCACCCGCAGAGGAAACGCGCTTCTTTATATGGGGATGGTCATTCTGCGCTTCAAATCTGCAAGGTAATTTCCTCCACCCTTGGCTGATTTTTTCATGACTTGACAGGGGGCTGGTTCTATGTGAGAATTCAGAAAATGAATGCTCAACTATGACAGAAGTTAAACAGCACGAATACGCCCTTCTCAACGAAATTGCCCAAGACTCAATGGTAACCCAGGCGAATCTATCCGACCGCCTGGGCATTGCTGTGGGCAGCGTCAATTGGTATATCAAACGCCTCATTACTCGCGGCTGGGTCAAGGTCTCTCACCTCGACCGTACGAGATTGAAGTATGACCTTACTTCGGAGGGCATGAAAATATTTACCCAACGCGCCATGTCCTATGCCCGCGATTCGCTTAAGATATATGGTAATTATCGTGACAAAGCAAAGATGCTTGTCATGGAATTAAAACAGCAGGGCGTTCAGGATGTCTATCTCAATGGTGACGATGAGATCATGGATATTTTGCGGCTCACCTGTATTGAAGCGGGATTGAAGATTAGCAATATTCCAAATGAATATATTCTTGAATCTGTGGGCCAGGGATATCAAGTGAAACGAATAAAAGAATGAGACGAAAAGGGAATCCATGCCAAAAAATTTCGCTGTGATCGGTGTTGGTGGTTATATTGCGCCTCGTCATTTACGCGCCATTCGAGATACGGGCAATCATCTGGTTGCAGCTGTAGACCCAAAAGATTCTGTGGGTGTGCTCGATCAATATTCATTTGATGTGAAATTCTTTACCGAGATTGAGCGTTTTGACCGCCACCTGGAAAAACTTCGCCGTGGGCCTGAAGAGGGACGCATCCACTATGTTTCAATTTGCTCGCCAAACTATTTGCATGATTCACACTGCCGCCTTGCCCTGCACTCTGGAGCAGATGTAATCTGTGAAAAACCACTGGTCATCAATCCGTGGAATTTGGAGGCTCTCGAAGAGATCGAAGCTGAAACAAAGCACCGCATCCATACGGTCTTGCAATTGCGCGTGCACCCCGAATTGATCAAGCTGCACGAATCTCTTCAAAAGGAAAACACCATTCACGATGTGGAGTTGACTTATATCACCAGTCGCGGCCCATGGTATCAAGTCTCGTGGAAGGGACATGCAGATAAATCTGGTGGCGTGGCCACAAATATTGGTGTCCACTTCTTCGATTTATTAATGTGGCTATTTGGTTCTGTTAATGGTATCAAGGTTTATCATTCCGACGATCAGCGAATGTCTGGATTTATTGAGTTAGAGCGGGCGCGTGTGCGCTGGTTTTTGTCTGTTGATAAGAATGATTTGCCAGTCTCTGTGAAGGCCAATGGAAAGACAACCTATCGTTCTATTACGGTGGATGGCAAAGAGATCGAGTTTTCAGAGGGCTTTACCGACCTTCATACGCGAGTCTATGAAGAAACCCTTGCGGGTCGCGGGTTTGGAATTACAGACGCGCGCCCTTCGATTGGGCTGACCTACGCCATTCGCACTGCAGAAATTTCACCGCGGGATGAATTGGTTCATCCGCTTTTGAAGAAGTAGAGTTACTGTGACTGATTATTTTGTTCACGAATCCAGTTATGTTGATGAAGGCGCTGAGATCGGCAAAGGTACGAAGATATGGCATTTTTGCCACGTAATGTCCCGTTCACGAATTGGCGAGCACTGTAATATTGGCCAGAACGTGCTTGTTTCCTCGGATGTGACAATTGGAAATAATGTAAAGATCCAAAACAACGTTTCGCTTTATACAGGTGTCATTGTTGAAGATGATGTTTTCCTGGGGCCCTCGATGGTCTTTACCAATGTTATTAATCCACGCAGCCATGTCAGCCGAAAAGATGAATATAAAACCACACTGGTTCGCAAGGGTGCATCCATCGGGGCGAATGCCACGATCGTGTGCGGAACGACTTTGGGTAAATATTGTTTTGTCGGCGCGGGCGCGGTAGTGACGAAAGATGTTCCAGATTATGCGCTGGTATATGGCTCGCCTGCTCGTGCGCGCGGATGGATGTGTCAGTGCGGTGAGCAGTTGAAGTTTGAGAAGGATCGTGCAGTCTGCCGGAGTTGCGGTGATGCTTATCGAAAGCAGGACCAGGTTGTCAGTCCAGAGAGAGGCAAATGATGATTTCGTTGGTTGATCTAACGGCGCAGTACCATTCCATCAAAAAAGAGATCGATGCGGCAGTATTATCCACATTGGAGTCGGGGCATTTTATTCTGGGGCCGCAGGTGTCAAAGTTTGAGGAAAGCATTGCATCGTATCTGGGTGTGAATCACGCCATTGGCCTCGCTTCCGGGACGGATGCGCTGGTTTTGGCTTTGCGTGCATTGAATATTGGGGCTGGCGATGAAGTGATCATCCCAGCTTATACATTTTTTGCAACTGCTGGCACGGTGATGTCTGTTGGGGCGAAGCCTGTATTTGTGGATGTGGATCCGCAGAGTTATCAAATTGATGTAAACAAAATTAGAGCTGTCGTTACACCAAAGACGAAGGCCATTATCCCAGTGCATCTGTACGGCCATCCCGCTGAAATGAAGCCCATCCTTGAAATTGCGCGTGAGAATAATTTAAAGGTGATCGAAGATAACGCACAGGGTTTTGGTGCCGAATACGTCGGCAGAAAAACAGGTTCATTCGGCGATATTGCCTGTCTGAGTTTCTTCCCCACAAAAAACCTCGGCGCCTTTGGAGATGCAGGCATGGTATTAACAAAGGACCCTGCACTCGCTGAGCGCATGCGCATGTTGCGCACACACGGCTGGAAGAAAAAATATTATTCAGAAGAAGTTGGCTACAACAGCCGCCTTGATGCGCTGCAGGCCGCGATCCTGCAGGCGAAATTCCCTCATGCAGATGCGTGGAATGAGAAACGCCGCGAACTGGCGCATCGTTATACCGAACAACTTGCACCTTTGGGAGTTGTTACTCCTGTGGAGCGTGAATGGGGAAAGCATGTTTATCACTTGTATATTATTCGTTCCGCGAAACGTGATGCGTTGCAGGCGTTTTTGAAGGAGAAGGGGATTGCCTCCGAAGTGTATTACCCTTTGCCGCCGCATCTCTCTGTGCCATGCCGAAAGTTTGGATATAAGGAAGGCGATTTCCCGCACGCTGAGGCAGCTGCCCTTGAAACGCTGGCGCTTCCACTTTACCCGGAGTTGACTCTGTCTCAACAGGATGAAGTGATCGCGGCTGTGAGAGGGTTTGTTAGTTGACAGAGAAGTGCAGTTATACCAGAACTCAGATTCAGAAGCTGAGTTCTCGATCTGGAATTTGGAACGGAAAACAGGTAATTGGAAATAATGGAAAAAACGCTTGAAAATCAAAAGTGGACAGATGTTATAAAGCCCCAAAGAAGCTGGCTGGACTGGCGTTTAGGGGAGCTTTGGCGCGCACGTGACTTGATCATGCTGTTTGTATGGCGGGATTTTGTTTCAGTGTATAAACAAACGATCCTTGGCCCGCTCTGGTATTTGATCCAACCCCTGCTCACGACTTTAACCTTCACCATCATCTTTGGGAGGATTGCTTCCCTTCCTACCGATGAAGTCCCTGATTTTCTTTTCTACCTGGCCGGGTCTGTCATATGGGCATACTTTGCAGAGTGCTTGAATAAGACTTCGATTACGTTTATTTCAAATTCTAATTTATTTGGCAAGGTATATTTTCCCCGCCTTGCCGTGCCTATTTCAATCCTGATCTCCAACCTGATTGCCTTTGCGATCCAGTTTGCTTTATTCCTTGTTTTTGTCGCCTATTATCTGACAATTAACGAGGCCGTCGCTCCCAATTGGACTCTGCTGCTGCTACCGTTTTATATTTTGGTGATGGCAGGGCTTGGGTTAGGCTTCGGGATTATCGTTTCAGCCCTTACCACCCGCTTCCGTGACCTGCAATTCCTGGTTCGTTTTGGTGTGCAGTTGGTGATGTACGCCACACCGATCATTTACCCGCTCTCGTCCATCCCTGAGAAATATCAGTTGCTGATTGTAGCCAATCCAATGACTTCCATTGTGGAGGGGTTTCGTTATTCATTTCTTGGTTCGGGCAGTATTAATCCGCTGCATTTGCTGTATAGTTTTGTATTTATGCTGGTGACTCTTATGGTCGGGGTTATGCTTTTTAATCGAATTGAAGCAACTTTCATGGATACCGTATGAGCATTTCAATCTCTGTTGAGAACCTTTCCAAACAATACCGCCTTGGCGTGATCGGGAATCGTACCCTGTACGAAGACCTTAATCGCTGGTGGGCGCGTGTACGAGGTCGTCCTGACCCTCTTGAAAAGATCGGTGCGGTTGACCATGGCAATCGCACGGATGGGTTGATCTGGGCGCTGCGGGACGTCAGTTTTCAGTTGGAGCAGGGTGAAGTGCTTGGGGTGATCGGACGGAATGGCGCGGGGAAAAGCACTTTGCTTAAGATCCTCTCAAAGGTCACCGGGCCAACTACCGGTCAGGTAAAGATGCGCGGGCGGATAGCCAGTCTGCTTGAAGTGGGCACTGGCTTTCACCCTGAATTGACGGGCAGGGAAAATGTCTATTTGAATGGTGCGATCCTTGGCATGTCTCGCAATGAAATAACCAGGAAGTTTGATGAAATTGTAGCCTTCTCGGAGGTTGAGAAGTTTGTGGATACGCCGGTAAAACGTTACTCCAGCGGGATGTACGTTCGCCTGGCTTTTGCCGTAGCGGCACATTTGGATCCCGAGATCATGGTGGTGGATGAGGTGCTGGCGGTTGGGGATGCTGCTTTTCAACGCAAGTGCCTTGGCAAGTTAAGCGAAAATGCGGGCCAGGGGCGCACGGTTCTATTTGTCAGCCATAATATGGCGGCGATCAATCGTTTGTGCAGCCGCGCCATACTTTTGGATAAAGGGAAGATGGTTGCGGATGGCGCTGCTGCGGAAATGACCGCGAGATATCTTGCGGGTGCTGCTGAAGAGAATGGTGCCCGTGTGTGGGATGAAAACGAAGCTCCGGGTACGGAGGAAGTCCGCCTGATGGAGATCAATTTATATAGTAGTGATGGGGTTTCAAAATCCGTATTTGATGTAAACGAGGAGATATTTGTTCGTTTGTCCTATCGGGTTGGCGTGCCCAATACGAGTTTCCGCTGTGCACTTATTTTTAACACGCAGGGAGTCATTGCATTTGCCAGCATTGAACCTTCTGAGTTGGTGCGCACAGAGACCGGTTTGTATTCCTCCACTTTAAAAGTACCTGCTCATTTATTGGCTGAAAGTGAATATTCATTGAATGTTTCCGTTTTTGCATCGGCCGGTGCGAAGAAACATTATGTGAGCCTGAGGAGCATCATTAATTTTCAGGTTTACGATTCCATGACAAAACCATCTGCACGTGGTGACTACACTCAAAACTTATTAGGGGTTGTGCGTCCCATGCTGAATTGGGATACTTCCACGAAGAGAATTTAGTCTTAAATGCATAACTTTAAGAAATTGCTTGCATCATTTTGGGTGAAAAACCCAAAGCCATACCCGGAATTGACAAAGCTGGTGGCAAACTACGACTCTCGATGGAAAGCACCGGAAATTCTATATTTGGGCGATTCGGTGCTTGAACGTATTTCATGGAATGACAGGGATAAAAGAACCCTGGATCGCATGGTCGCAGGCCGCCTTACGGGCAGGAAACGCCTCTTATGTATTTCCCATTCAGCATATCACTTGAAGGTCTATTACTACCTCTTGCAAATATTGAAATGCACACATCAAAAACCAGAATTGGTGATATTACCAATTAATATGAGGAGTTTTTCACCTCAATGGGATTTGAATCCAGCCTGGCAGTTTGACGATGAGGTTGATGTATTAAAAAATTATATTGAGTCTCCTGGAAGGGAAATACCGATATTCAAGGAAACAGCGGACCCCATTCCTTTGCCTGAAACGGAAAAGATGATGGAAGTGAAATATCCGTTTACAGACTTGAATCGTCTTGGAGAGTTTCACGATCTAATTAGAAGCAGCCCCTCCACGGAGGATGAAAAGCGTTACCGGAAAAAACATATCTTTATTTTTCATTATCTTCACCCACTGTCGCCAGCCAATCCGAAACTGTCGTTTTTAACCAGGATCACAGAGCTGCTTCGCGAATTGAACATTGACCTGCTGGTTTACATTACTCCCATTAATTATCAAGGCGGGGCGGGAAATGTAGGAGAAGGGTTTGTCGACTTGATGCGTGAAAATATTGGCGTGGTCCGTGATTTGCTTGCCCCGCTTCCCGGTCAGAACACTGTCCGTTTTCTGGATCTTAGTGAGGCGTTATCTTCGGAATATTTTTTTCACGTGGATGAGGCCACCGAGCACTTGAACCAACATGGACGCGCGCAACTGGCGGAAACGATCGCAAATGAGGTTTTGCTCATCGTCGCAAAAAAGAATGGAGCACTTTCCTTATGAAATCACGGCTTAAATCAATGGTCTGGGCGGTATTTCGGTCCATTGGAATTGATGCTTTTTTTCGCAAGCCGGACCATCATTATGTGCCGGATTACTTCGGCAAGTCGGCGCATAAACAAAGGGATATAAGAACGCTTCCTGTTTTTGGCGACCTGGCAGCGAAAGTCATTCGCGATGGACGTTGCTCGCTTTATTACGACCGTCTTTTTACGGTATACCAGGTGATGGCTCATTTAAGTTCCTTCACAAAAACGGGGCAGACCATGAACCTGGCTGAGGTTGGCGTGTACAAAGGCGGGACAAGCTTTTTCATTGCATCCATCGCAGAACGGCTCAATATGCAAATCCGCCATTCTTGCTTTGATACATTCGAAGGCCATGCCGCGGAGGATATCAACCGTGCTGTTGAAATTTCGCATACACCTGGCACCTTCAGCGATACAAGCTTTGAATCTGTAAAGGAATACCTGGCAGAGTTCAAAAATATCGACGTGTATAAAGGCCGATTTCAGGATACTTCCCATCATGTACAGGATTTTCCAATGCACTTTGTGCATCTCGATATGGATATTTACGAGCCGACTATTTTCGCCCTGAAGTTTTTTAATGAAAGGCTGGTTGAAGGCGGCGTGATATTGCTGGATGATTATGGGTTTGAAACCTGCCCCGGTATCGAGAAGGCGGTTCAAGAGTTTAGAGCCGTCCACACGCATTATTTTGGGACCTCCCTGCTGAGCGGTCAATATATGCTTGTAAAACTATAAGGTGACAAAGAATGGAAAAGTTAAATGACTAGAGAACTTACAATCGACAATTTCACTGTCTCCGATGACAGCACCTGTTACGTGATTGCGGAGATCGGTCATAATCACCAGGGTGATCTGCAGAAAGCCAGAGATCTGTTCAAGGCCGCGAAGGAATGTGGCGTGAATGCGGTCAAATTGCAGAAGCGGGATAACAAATCCCTCTTTACGCGTGATGCATACAACAAGCCCTACGAGAACGAGAACAGTTTTGGATCCACCTATGGTGAGCATCGTGAAGCCCTGGAGTTTGGGCGCGGAGAATATGTTGAGTTGAAAAATTACGCTCGTGAACTTGGCCTGACCATGTTCTCCACGGCCTTCGATGTTAAGAGCGCCGATTTCCTTGCAGACCTGGACATGCCGGCGTACAAGGTGGCCTCTGGTGATCTGAAAAATATACCCCTGCTGAAACACATTGCAAAATTTGGCAGGCCGATGATCATCAGTACCGGCGGCTCCACCTTTCAGGATGTTCAACGGGCATATGACGCCATCATGCCAATCAATACCCAGCTTTGTATTTTGCAATGCACGGCATCCTACCCGGCGGAACCTCAGGACCTTAACCTGCGGGTGATCACCACTTATCGCAAATGCTTCCCTGAAGTGGTCATAGGTTTATCCGACCATGAAAACGGAATTGCGATGGCGGTCGCTGCCTATGTACTGGGTTCTCGCGTTGTGGAACAGCACTTTACACTTAACCATACCTGGAAAGGCACTGATAATGTCTTTTCACTGGAACCGATCGGGATGCGTAAACTGGTGCGCGATCTTCATCGTACTCATATAGCTTTGGGAGATGGGGTCAAGCGTATCTACCCCAATGAGGTTGGCCCGATTCAGAAAATGGGAAAGAAGCTCGTCGCTTCACGCGACCTGACAGCTGGTCATTGCTTGACCAACTCAGACGTCGCCATTAAATCCCCCGGCGATGGTCTGCATCCTTATGAACTTGAGAATGTCATTGGTAAAGTTTTGCGCAACGACTTATTGGAAGATCAGGATATAACCTTTGAAAACCTGCAGTAGATGACTGCATGGTGATTGGCCAGGTGATGTAATGTTTCCAAACGAGATACCAAATTGGATCGATGGCCGGGAACAAGGGGCGGTTTCCGACGAATGGTTTGATAAATTAAATCCCGCAAACGGGCAACTCCTTTGCCGCGCAGCGCGTTCCCGCCGAGAAGATGTGCTTCAGGCAGTCGAGGCTGCAAAACGCGCCCAGCCTGCTTGGGCGGATACACCCGCTGTTCAACGCGGCATGATCCTACACAAGATTGTGGTGGGAATGCAAAACCGTCAGAGTGAGATCGCTGCCATTGTCGCCGCAGAAACTGGAAAATCCCATAAAGAGGCGTTGGGTGAAACAGGCGGAGCCATCCAATGCGGATTGTTCTATGCCAGTGAAGGTCAACGTTTGTATGGGCGCACCACCACGAGCGGCACGCCAAACAAATATGCCATGACCATTCGCCAGCCCATTGGTGTGGCCGGTTTGATCATCGCAGCCAACACGCCGATTGCAAACGTGGCATGGAAGGTCTTCCCCGCGTTAATCTGCGGCAATGCCGCTATTTTGAAAGCGGCAGAAGATACCCCCGCCACTGCCTGGATATTCGGACAAATTGCAATGGAAGCAGGTCTGCCCAATGGTGTGTTAAGCATCCTTCAGGGATTTGGCGAAGAAGCCGGCGCGCCGTTGGTGGAACATCCTGAGGTGGGCGTGATCAGTTTCACGGGCTCGACCGAAGTGGGACGCATCATCCAGCGTTCGGCCGGGGAACGGTTTGCGCGCATCTCCCTCGAACTGGGCGGGAAGAATCCGCTTGTGGTCTGCGATGACGCCGACTTGGAGAACGCCGCTAAATGGGTTCTGCTTTCCGCATTCAGCAATGCGGGACAGCGTTGCGCATCAACAAGCCGGGTGATTATTTTTGAAACTGTGTATAAGGAATTCCGCGATATGCTTGTCGAGCGCGCGAACAAACTGAAGGTTGGTACCGCGGATGATTGTGACTTCGGCCCGGTCATTAACGAAGGCCAGTTGACTGGCATGCTAAATTCCGTGGAAAAGGCAAAGCAAAATGGCGCGACTATCTTGTGCGGTGGTCAGCGCCTAACCGATGATGAACACCGCGAGGGCTATTATATGGCCCCGACGTTGATCGAGAATGTCCATCCACACGATGAAATATCGGAATGCGAGTTGTTCGGCCCCGTGGCATTGTTGTATCGTGTGAAGGATTTTGAACATGCGCTGGCATTGGCGAACGATACGCCGTATGGACTGACCGCCAGCATTCACACGCGCAGTATCCACCGGGCGACAAGGTTTTACGATAAAGTACAAACGGGTGTGGCAGTGGTTAACGCTGGGACTCATGGTTCCGAGCCGCACATGCCTTTTGGCGGGCGCAAACTTTCGGGCAACGGTTCGCGTGAGCCGGGCACCGAGGCGCTCAATATTTATTCCGAATTGAAGGACGTCTATATCAACATAGACCCAACACAGGTATGAGCAAATCCAATCCTTCGATCATTGCCTTGATCCCCGCACGCTCCGGTTCGAAACGTGTGCCGGGCAAGAATATTCATCCGTTGGCAGGGCATCCGTTGATCGCGTACTCGATCTCTGCAGCGAAGCAGAGTGGAATCTTCTCTTCCGTCTTCGTTTCCACGGATTCGGAGCAATACGCAGAGATTTCACGCCAGTACGATGCGGAGGTTCCCTTTCTACGGCCTGCCGATATTTCCGGTGATCTCTCGCTGGATATTGAATGGATTGATTTCACACTTCGCAAACTCAAGGAGATGGGGCGCGCGTACGATTGCTTCAGCATTTTGCGCCCCACCAGTCCCTTTCGCCTGCCAACGACCATTCGGCGTGCGTGGAAGGAATTCTTGAACGAAGAAGGAGTGGACTCACTTCGCGCGGTGGAGAAGTGCAAGGAACACCCCGGCAAGATGTGGGTGGTGCGTGGGAACCGCATGATGCCTCTTCTGCCCATCGGACCGGAGGAACAGCCCTGGCACAGCACACCGTATCAGGCATTGCCTGAGGTGTATTCGCAGAATGCCAGTTTGGAGATTGCGTGGTCACGGGTGGTGTTCAATGGAAGGACAATTGCAGGTAATGTGGTCATGCCTTTCTTTACGGAAGGCTTTGAAGGCTTCGATGTAAACCGTCCGTATGATTGGGAACTGGCGGAGCGCCTCATCGTAAGGGGAGAGGTGGAGCTGCCAAAGGTAGAAAAAGTTTTATAGAAAAGAATCAGATGCAGGCGCGAAAAGAAGCGCGACGTCAAAGAGAAAGTGTCCGCTAATCTACGCTAATCGGCGCGGATCAAAAACATTGGTGAAGATTAGCGGACAAAAGAGGAATATATGGTTGAGCTGAATTTGATTCCTGTCGAGGAATTCAATCGAGTGCGAAAGGCTTCGATTGAGAAATACGAAAAACTAAAATTGATCGCAGATATGTGCCGTGCAAACACGCTCGTGGAAGTGAAACGTGCGGGCTCAGGCCATCTTGGTTCAAGTTTCAGCGCAATGGACATTGTGGTCTGGATGTATTACGAAGAGATGAATACGCTCAAGGTCGGCTTTGACAGCCACAACCGCGATATTTATTTCTCCTCGAAGGGACATGATGTGCCTGGTCTGTACGCTGTGCTACATTCGCTCGGTGAAATTCCCGATCAGAAGTTTCTTGCGTTGCGCCGACTCGGCGGATTGAATGGACACCCAGACATAAGCAATCACGGTATCGAAGCAAATTCAGGCTCGCTTGGGATGGGAATTTCCAAGGGACGCGGTATGGCATGGGCAAAGAAACATCTGGGTCATCAGGGACATGTGTTTGTAATGACTGGCGATGGTGAATTGCAGGAAGGTCAGAACTACGAAGCCCTGCAAGTGACTGCTCATCATAAGATTGACAACCTCACAGTTATCGTCGATAACAACAAAGTGCAATCTGATAAACCTGTTAATGAGATTATCAACCTTGGGAACCTCGATGAAAAATTCAAGGCGTTTGGCTGGCATGTCATTCGCATTGACGGTCACGATTTCCGTCAGCTTGAAAAAGCGATTGATGAAGCGAAGCAAATTAAAGGCAAGCCACAAATCATCATTGCCGACACCATCAAAGGGCGCGGTATCTCCTTCATGGAACATCCCGTTGCACTTGAAATCGGCAAAGGATTATATCCCTGGCATTCAGGTGCGCCAGATGACGCCGCCTTTGAGGAGGGATTTAATGAACTGATTGAGCGCATCAATTCAGACCTCAAAACTGCCTCGCTTGACCCGGTCATTTTGCAACCCGTCGAGCCTGAGGCGAAAGTGCCCGTACCATCCATGCTGGAAGGTGAGCCACTCAGTCAGGCGGCACTGGATCGCCTCACGCTCAAGCCAACGGATGAATATGTCTCGCGAACGTATGGTCAGGCATTGGTAGAACTCGCCGCCAAGCGCAAGGATATCGTTGTATTGGATGCTGACCTCTCCTCTGATTGCAAAGTCCGCGATTTTGAGAACACCTATCCCGAGCGCTTCATTGAGAACGGTATTGCCGAGCAGGATATGGTTTCCATGGCGGCGGGTCTTGCTCGTCAGGGCTTGCTGCCAGTTGTGAATTCGTTCGCAAGTTTCCTCGCCTCGCGTGCAAATGAGCAAATCTACAATGCGGCAAGCGAGAAATCGAAAATAATTTATGCTTTACATTATGCGGGTTTGATTCCCGCTGGGCCAGGTAAGTCACATCAAAGCCTGCGCGACATTTCGCTCTTCTCCGCACTGCCGAACTGTCTTGTAATCCAACCCTGTAACGCCGAAGAAACCCGTATGGCAATGGACTACTGTGTGAATCAAACGGATGAAAACTCCGCCCTGCGACTTATCATTGGGCCAAGCCCGCGCCGCATCGCGCTTCCAGCCGGGTACCAATTTATACTCGGGCAGGGTACTCAACTGACAGAGGGGAAAGACGCGGTCATGTTCGCCTATGGGCCTGTTATGCTGCATGAAGCCTTGCTTGCGAGTGAACTACTCGCTGAACGTGGCTTTGGTTTAAAAATTATCAATATGCCCTGGCTCAACCGTGTGGATACGAAGTGGCTCGCTGAAACACTCAAGCCTTATTCCAACATCTTCGTGCTTGAAGACCATCATCCTGCTGGCGGCCTGATGGATAACATCCTTATCGCTTGTGCTGAAAACGGATTGTTAAATAGCAAGCAAATGGTCAAGTTTGCTGTGGAAGGCTATCCCGCTTGCGGCACGCCTCAACAGGCATTGGCCTATCACGAACTGGATGGTCTGTCGTTGTCCAAACGTGTAATGAAGTATTGTGGTTAATTTATGTCTGATATAAAAATTGGAGTCCCCATGCAGAACAAGATGATATCCCGAAAATTTCTCGCTGTTCTATTTGTTTTATTTCTGCTTATCGTTCTAGTTGATAGGTATTACTGGGCGCAAATTTCACAATGGCGTGAAGATCAAGCAACAAATATGTGGATTGGATATACCCTTGGACTGACCCAGATCCCTGTTGGCTTGATCAGCGCCTCAGGGATTCCAAACCCAAATGGTATGGCCATTTTAGGTTACTTCCTAAGTCACTTACCCAATTTACTATCAGTAAGTCTAATTCTCGGTATATCGCAAATCCTCTTGCTTACATTAGTGGCATGGAATTCATCCAGACAAGTTTGTGGGCGTTTTTTTCTTGTGCTCGTTCCGCCTATGACATCCGTGGTTCTGCGTTCAACATCCATTGAATTTTGGAATCAATATTTGCTTACATTTATTAATCTATTCTTTCTTTTAAACCTGTTGAAGTATTTGGAAAAGCCCTCTCTATGGGTCATTCCGCTGATTGTGGCGTTGATCTGCATTGCACCAGCCCTTTATCTGGCTGGGATTGTAAACGCAATTGTAATGGTCTTATTAACCAT
>NZ_JBXMTI010000153.1:0-30498 GCF_057083605.1 Candidatus Villigracilis sp.
ACCAAGGATTTTGATGCAGGCTCCTTTTTTTCGCTTACCCTTCGTCAGTATTTTGATTTTTTGCCTTACTTAAAAGTTCAGCGCGAAGCATATAAGCAAAGGATATTGCATAATGGTTAAGATCGAAGTGATACGTAAAAGATTAAACAGTCTGGATGAATACCTGGAAATCTTACGCGGGCTTCAAAAATACTCACTGGATGAATTTCTCTCCAACCCCGAACATTACGGCAGCGCGGAAAGATTTTTGCAATTGGCAATCGAAACGACTACAGACATTGGCAATCACATTATTTCCACGCTTGGGTTGGGCGAAGTCAATTCCTATAGCGACATCGCCATGCTGCTCGAAGAAAAAAGATATATCTCTATCGACCTACGTGAACGATGGATACGCATGATCGGTTTTCGCAACATTCTTGTGCATGATTATCTGGAAGTGGACCGCAAAATCGTTCACGACGTTTTACAAAGTAAACTCAATGATTTGGAAGAATTAAAGACAGCCTTCGCCGCTTTCTTATAAGGATCGTCAAGTGAACGGATTAATCGCTTTACTCGGTTCTGGTGAATATCTTTCTGTGATGGATGATGTCGATAAACATCTGCTTGCAAATTGCGGGGCGAATGGGCGCAAAGCGCGCGTGGTCTGTATGCCAACTGCAGCGGGACAGGAAGGTGATGCAAGCGTGACTCGCTGGTCCAAAATGGGTGTGGAACATTTCACCCGCCTTGGGGCCGACGTTCGAGCTGTTCCCGTTATCGATGAGAAATCTGCCAATGACCTGGAACATGCGGCGGCGGTGGAAGAAGCGGATGTGGTCTATTTCTCAGGCGGCAATCCTGCATATCTTCATGAAACCATGAAGGATAGTTTGGTGTGGATGGCGGCTCAAAAGGTTTGGGAACGCGGCGGTGTATATGCAGGCTGTTCGGCAGGCGCAATGATCCTTGGGAAGGAAATCCCTGATTTTCGCGCGATGGGCTTGCGTTCCATTGTTACATTTGGAACTGTGTCTGCTGCATTTATCATCCCGCACTTTAACTCATTCCCAGTGATATGGAAGCCACTCCTTTTTACCCTACGCCGCCGATTGAGAAGCGGCGAGATACTACTGGGAATTGATGAAGATACAGCCATTGTTGGGAAGCTTGGCGGAGAATGGACTGTGATGGGAAAGGCCCAGGCGCATGTGTTCACAAAAAATGGAAGAAAAACCTATAATGCTGGTGAAAAAATTTCTTTAGGGAATCATCAATGAAGCAATTGCTCAAAACACTCACTGAAACTTTCGCGCCATCAGGCTTTGAAGACGCGGTCCGCAAGGTGATATTGAAAGAAGTTAAGCCGCTCGCGAATGAAGTGCGTGTGGATGCGCTCGGCAGTTTGATCGTACGCAAGAAACCTGCAAAGAATTCCAAGAATCCAAAACGCATCATGCTCGCCGCGCACATGGACGAGATCGGAATCATCGCCAGCCATATTGATAAGAAAGGGTTTGTGCGTTTTTCCAACGTCGGCGGGACATTTGGCAGATATACGCTTGGAGCACGAGTCCGTTTTATGAACGGGGTGACAGGCATCGTTGGGTATGACCGCCTTGAGCAAATGGATAATGCCCTGCCGATCAACAAAATGTACGTTGACGTAGGCGCTACCAAAAAAGAGGATTGCCCGGTCAAGGTCGGTGAGTTCGCCGCTTTTGAAAGATCATATATGGAAATGGGAGATCGGCTGGTTGCCAAATCCATGGATGACCGCACAGGTGTGGCGGTGTTGATCGAAACACTGCGCGGGATTAACTCCACACCGAATGACTTATATTTTGTCTTCACTACACAAGAGGAAGTTGGTGTGCGCGGAGCGGGCGCGGCGGCGTATGGCATCGACCCTGAGATCGGCATTGCAATTGACGTCACCGCTACTGGGGATACCCCCGCTTCGATGAAAATGGTAATGGAACTTGGCAAGGGTCCGTGCGTGAAATTCCGTGACCCTGGTATGTTGGCAGACCCGCGCGTTGTGGATTGGATGATTAAGACCGCAGAAAAAGCGAAGATTCCATATCAACGCGAAGTACTGTTGGTAGGAAGCACAGATGCGCGCGAGATCCAAATATCACGCTCTGGTGTCATGGCGGGTGCATTATCCATCCCGTGCCGCTATGTCCACTCGGCTTCAGAGATGGTGGATTATAACGATTTGAAGAATGCTTTGAAATTGCTTACGGCAATGTTGAGCAAGCCAGTCATATTGTAGGGGCGACCCTTCATTCCCATCGGACGACTGGCGCCCGCTTGGCGGGTCACCCCTGCAGATGGCTTCATTTATTGGGATTGGGAAAGATACAGCGGGAGATAAGTTCAAAGTAATGTTGATCAAAGTCGTACAAAACGCGAAAAAATAATAAAATCAAAACCAAAAGGGTTTGACAGTTTAGTTGTCAAACCCTTTTCTTCTTATTAGCCGCCATACTCCCCTTATGTCATGCTGAGGGCGCTCTTCGCCCGAAGCATCTCTGGCACAGTAAACGTAGACCCTTCGGTCGCGACGAACGCGCTTTCTCAGGATGACACGGTCTATTTATTTTTCATTGATGCTTCGCCATCGTCTTCCTTCTTTGTCGATAGGGACATGAAAATGGCCGCGCCGGCGCCGAGGGCGAACATGCCCATTGAACCGGGGCTGGAGTAGTTGGTGAGACCAACCAGCAGGCCAAAGAAACCAACTGCCAGTGCGATCTGTAACTGCCAGGCGGCTTTTTTATAAGCATCCATTGTGAAGCGCCCAAGAGCAAATCCCAAGAGGGCAAAGCCTAATGCGCGGATCACGAACCCGATGATTGTTAGAACTTCTGTAAATGTGGTCATTTGTTTCTCCTTTTCTTATACTATTTATTCGCAAGTAATGTCAAAAATGGTGTGTCGCTCTGAGGGAGCGTTCTTCGCGACCGACACCGTACCTGCGTTCGGTGCAGGTGAGAGTCTCATACATCCGAGAGGAGAGATCCTTCGCTACGCTCAGGATGACACTTTTGAAATGGTGCTACAAATTATAACCAAGCCCATAACATCCAGAACACGATCATAATAACACCGATCCCAAGCTTTGCTGCTATGGCCCAACCCCAGCCCGTCATCCATGCTTTGGTATTAGCGAGGGCAGTCGATCTATCCTTCAAACGCCGCCATTCGGCGAGGAACAATCCCACAGGTGAGGCTATCATGCCGCCCAAGGGTGTGAACATAATGCTGACAACGATTCCCGCCGCAAAGGCCCACAGGATCGAACTCCAGGGTACGTTCTTATCGCGCACATGTTTGGCTATGATGATATTGTCTATGATATTGCCACCGATCATGAGCAGGGTAATCAGCGCAAACAGCACCCAATCCACCCAGGTCATTTTGTCATTGGCCGCCTGTACAAGTGCATAAATCAGTGTGCCGAGCCACATGATCGTCAATCCGGGGAAGACAGGGATCAACAGCCCGAACAAACCTGCCAGTAGGACGAATAAAGTCAACGATTCCAAAGCTACTTGCGCAAAAAGTTCCCAGAATGCAGGGTCCATGGTTATGAAGTCTCCTTGTTAAAATACGACATCGGAAGCAAGTATAACTCCCGATGTCATGTACGGATAACAACCCTCTAAGTTTTTTCAAGTTATGGCTTGATGACCTCAATGCCGCCCATCCAGGGGCGTAATATCTCAGGAACAACTATCGAGCCATCGGCTTGCTGGTAATTTTCCATGACTGCAATTAACGTACGCGGCAGACCCAAGCCTGAACCATTCAGTGTATGCAGGAATCTTGCCTTGCCGCCATCCGCAGGACGATATTTGATGTTCGCGCGGCGTGCCTGAAAATCTGTATCATTTGAGATCGATGAAACTTCAAGCCACTCATCACAGCCAGGCGCCCACAATTCGAGATCATAGGTAAGCGTCGCACCGAAGCCAATGTCACCTGTGCATAATTGCTTTACGCGATAAGGAATATCAAGCAGCGCACAAGTCTCCTCCGCATCCTTCAACATTTTTTGGTGCAAGGCTTCTGAGTCTTCGGGCTTGCTATAAATATACATCTCCACTTTATCGAATTGATGTCCGCGTTTAATGCCGCGCACATCACGCCCTGCACTCATCTTTTCACGGCGAAAACAAGGCGTGTAAGCTGTATATAACTTCGGCAATGATGCTTCATCGAGGATCTCGTCCATATGCAAGCCTGTGAGTGGGATTTCAGCAGTCGGCACAAAATATAGATCTTCCTCATGATCCTTGTATAAATTATCGGCAAACTTCGGCAGTTGACCCGCGCCATACACGGTGGCCGTCCGCACCATGAACGGCAAATACTGTTCCTGATAATTTTGCCTGATATGCAGGTCAAGCATCCATGCGATCAAGGCGCGCTGCAAACGTGCGCCCGCTTTTTGCAGCACGTAGAATCGCGAGCCGGTCAGCTTCGTGCCACGCTCAAAGTCAATGATGCCAAGCGCAGGCCCAAGGTCCCAATGTGGAAGCGGTTTGAAATCAAATTTACGCGGCTCGCCAAGTGTGCGCAACACCACGTTTTCATCTTCACTTTTTCCGTATGGAGTTCGCTCATCGGGAATGTTTGGAAGCGTGGAAGTAATTCCATTCAATTCGGATTCGACCTCCGCAACCTGCTGATCCAATTTCGCGATGTGATCGCCCACGACGCGCATCGCATCTATCTTGGACTGTCGGGCTGTTGCATCTTTCATTTGCCCGATCTCCTTTGAGACAGTGTTCCTCTCGGCCTTGAGCGTTTCCACCTGTCCGAGCAGTGCGCGGCGCTTTTCGTCCAACTTTAGGATCGCATCTATGGGGGATGCATCCAGCTGGCGGTCTTGCAGCGCCTTACGGACAACTTCAGGTTTTTCGCGAATCAGATTGATATCCAACATGTTGTACCTCCGTGTGCATTATGGACGATAGACCATGGACAATTGACCGCTACTTACGGTCTGTGGTCTATTGTCTGTCATCCAAGCAATAAAATACGCCCCGGTCCATTTGCAGGACGAAGGGGCGTTTCGTGGTGCCACCTGCTTTTGCCGCCCCCCTCCGTCCTTCGGACACCTCCCCCATTTTTTCAAAATGGGGGAGGCTGGGTGGGGGTCAGCCTCGGAGTACGCGATAACGGGCGTTTCCCGATTCTCTTATGGAGCGTGGACTTTAGTCTGCACACACCTCTGCGAGAATGACCCTGGCGAAGGGGATTTCATCATCTGGCTGATCGTCTCGCACTTACCGACGACTCTCTGAACAGTTGCATGATTACTTGTCTTCGCGCTGGTCTGTATTGGATGAGATTATACGCAAGCTGGTGAGATTGTCAATCTCTTGGCTCAAGGCAAAAATTATTATTGCACGAAAGAAAGCCCAAAGTCACAATGCATCTAATGGGAGTTGAAATTCCGCGATCAAAGGCATATGATCAGAAATCGATAGTGTATCGCTTTGCCTGACATAGTGAGCGTGGACTTGCATCATTTTCGAGAAGAAAAAATAATCAAGGGTCTTATCAAGTTTGCTTGGCGCAAGATCATTTGGGAAGTGAGTAAACCATTGTTCGTAATTGGGTCCACTGGCTTCGGCTAAACTGGGAACCGCTTGATGCGCTGTGTATAAGCGGGCGATGTCGGTATTGGGTTCATAATATGTTTTTTGGATTTCTGATAAACGATAATAAGCTGCATTATCAGGTGGCAGCAGATTGAAGTCACCGCCAATGATCCAGGGGAGTTGTGACCGGGTGAGATCGTTTAATAGGCAATCCACATGTCCGACCTGGCGCGCCAATGTATTGGTTCCTTGCGAAAGAGCATCAAGATGTGTATTGAGTAAAACAAATTCACCGCCCGATTCAATTGGCAGGCGCGCTTCCAAAATCGCTCGTTTGGGGCTGAACAATTGCGCGAGTGTGTCATTTGGCATCAGAGGTAATTGATGTCTTAAAGCGGTTGAGATTTTGTATTTAGAGAGAATGGCAAGTTTTATTCCTACCGACCCACGTACGCGTGGATGCGGCATATAGACGGCTTTCACATAGAACGCGGACGCGCAACAAGAGTACTCAGCCGGCAGGAGTAATCGCAAACGGGATAGTTGGTCTTCGTGATCGGTAGCGGCATGTCCGTGCGCAATTTCCTGTAACAAAACAACATCCGGATTCTCGTCGCGAATCACACGAGCGACTGCATCGAATGTTTTTGTGATGTCCTCTTTTGAAGGGCGGTCGTCAGGTCCGTTCAAGTCAAGCATATCAAACCAGAACACGTAATTCTTGCCCGCCATAAACTGGACATTCCAACTAAGTACCTTGATTTTTTGTCCTCGCTTGATTATAGGAGCAGTAGTGGAGGAATTTACTCGTTTCCGTTGAAGATCAGGCGGATGAAATGTGGCAAGGCGGAAAAATGCCCATGAAACACCAAGCAGTGCCAGGGCAATCAAGAGGGCAATGTCTATGTTCATGGGAATGATGAGCGATGCGACATTTGTTTCTGTCTCTCGAATCCGCTTTAGTCAGTGAACGCAAAACCTGAAAGAAACTGCTCAAACATGATCTGATCTCCTGCTTCGTTTCCTGTGCGTGAAGCCCACAGGACTATATAACCCTTATCATCATGCACATTAAATACCCAGATAAGATAGTACCCATCGGTACAGTGGTAAGTCAACTGCACGGCGGGTTCTCCCGCCAGAGAGACCTGAGTCTGTGATTCAGGTTCACCGCAGGGACTGAG
Source organism: Candidatus Villigracilis sp. (assembly GCF_057083605.1). NCBI lineage: Bacteria > Bacillati > Chloroflexota > Anaerolineae > Anaerolineales > Candidatus Villigracilaceae > Candidatus Villigracilis > Candidatus Villigracilis sp. The sequence goes on from NZ_JBXMTI010000153.1 coordinate 6,785, forward strand.
TTGTGAATGGATCAAATCAGTGTTCGTTTTCGTCCATTCATTCAGAGCAGTCTGGCTTGTCAACACTTGAACACCAACTGACACAATGTCATTTGCATTAAGTTTACGGAATGTATCAACACCCGGCTCGCTGGGATACAGCACATCGCTAATTTCCCATTCCCCTTCGCTTTCAGTCACAAGCCAATTGGCTGGGTACTTCATTGAGTAGTTGTATCGGCTGGATATAAATGCTTGCCAAATGTCGGCAGGTGTAGCAGGAATTGTTGGTAACACGGTTGGTGTGACTGTTGGTGGAACAGGTGTAGATATGGCGGCAGAATTACCACATCCAGTCAATAAGAAAATGGCCAAGACGGAACCGATTACAAGTTGAATTAGCTTTTTTGTAAACATGGTGACCTCCAAATTATTGATTAAGGAATGCTCTGAATAAATTCCATTAGCAAAATCGTAAATTCGTTCGCATACGACGATTGAAAGAAGCTTATGCCATGCTCTGCGCTGTTGAAGATTTTGATCTGTTTCGGTTCCGGTGACCAGTCGTACATTTGTTGTACGCCCTCAGGGACACCTGACACAAAATCCATATCACCCGCGATGAAGAGTTTAGGATAGGTGAGGTCGGCGAAATCGCCGGAAGTTAATTCGATGGCTCCGCTTCCCAGTGGACTAGAAACAATTACCAGTCCAACGAGATCAGGCTCATGCGTAACGTTTCCACAGGCAATGCCACCCAGACTCGCACCGATGCAGATGATACGCTTGAAGCCGTGTTCGCGCAGGAAAGCAAGCGCGGCCTTCAGGTCTGTGGCGATAAGACTCTGGCTAATCTCTCCTTCTGACTCTCCAAAGCCGCGGTAGGAAAAGGCAAGCGCAATATAGCCCTGATCCGACAGATAACTGGCGAACGGATGCCAGCGAGATTCTTCCAATGTGGATTCGTGAGCGAGAATGATCGCAGTGTTTGAACTTGCTCCAAATAATGTGCCAGCCAGTTGAAGCCCATCCTCGGCTGTGAAGGAAACAGCTTCGCCGGGTATTGCTGTAGTTTGTACGATTGGGGTCGCTGGCGGGACGGTTATCTGTATTGGCGCGGGCGGTTGTGTTGCAGGCTGACAAGCAGTCACTAAAGCGGCGAGCATACAAAAGGCGATGTGAAGGGGATTCTTCATCACTAAATTCCTTTCTGCTTGTTGTGTGACTCCTCTCGGATGACTACTACTTCAAGATACTCTGACTCATACGTAGTTGTTCCATCTGTTGCAGTGTTATGCTCCATCCATAATTGTTCGAGGTCTTGCCGCAGGGCAGGTTGTTTTTCGGCATCCAACGCGGCAAATGCTTTCAGGGTAGGACCGTAATAGGTGCGGTAGAACTCAACTACTTCGGAGGGTGGGAAAGGGTACTTGAATGGATATAGATGTCGGCTTAGTTTAAGATGCGAAATCCCATCCTTGAATCGTTCACGCACGGTTTCCTCATCCCCCCATTTCGGGGGCGGCGCCATGATAGCGGGAGGCGGCACATGCTTGCCTTGGATTTTGAACAATTGCCCGACGAATCCGGTAGGGGTCCAGTTGCCCATAACGATCTTTCCACCCGGGCGGCAGACACGCTTCAATTCAGCTGCGACCAGTTCGGGGCGGGGCGCGAACATGGCACCGATCAGGCTGACAACGATATCGAACGAGCCATCTTCGTAAGGCAGCACTTCGGCGTCGCCTTCTTCGAATCGAGCATCCAGATTTTCAGCTTGCGCACGGGTGCATGCCTGCTCAATTAGGTTAGTGGCAATATCAATGCCAGTGACTTTTGCCCCAGCTCGCGCCAAGGGAATTGATATTTGTCCAGCGCCGCAAGCCACATCGAGCACGCGCGTGCCTGGCTCAATGGAGATGCGTGATAAGAATTCCATCGCGCCGGGTTCAAGATATTGGGCAAAGTGTCCATAGTCGCCAGCCATCCATGTGGCTTTCAGGCGAGTCTTGAGGGATTCCATTTCAGGGGTTATCTCGTTCATTAGGTTCTCCTTTTGAGTCATTTCAGTTGAAACTTTTGAATGCGACCGTTGACGGAATCCGCAACATAGATGTTCCCCTGTCCATCCAACGCAATACACCACGGTTCGTTGAACTGCCCATCCCCGGTTCCCATTTCCCCCCAAACAGCTAGTGGATTTCCGTCGTTATCCAGTTTTACAACGCGCATATTTGCCCAGTCCGTGATGTAGATATTCCCCTGAGAGTCAACGGCAATATCACCTGACGAGGCAATCTTGTCGTCTTTCGCGGGAATGAAGAACTTTGATAATGCTTCGCCATTCCCATTGAACTTCTGAACTCGACCATTGAGGAATTCGACAGTGTATACGTTTCCGTTTTCATCCACTTCTATGCCAATCGGACCAAAAAGTTCTGCATCGCCTGAAGCCTTACCGCCCCATTGCAAAAGATATTTGCCATTACTGTCGAATTTTTCAATACGGTGGTTTTCATAGTCGGCTACATAGACGTTTCCCTGCGAATCGGCGGCGAGGCTGAGTCTGAAAGAGAATTGACCCTCTCCGTTTCCCTTGCCTCCCCAAGAGAGCAGAAATTTACCGTTGTTGTCAAATTTTTGAATCCGATAATTGGAATCGCTCACATAGACATTTCCCTGACCATCGACAGCAACGCGGCCCCCGCCATGATTATTGATATTGAATTGCCCATCCTCTATCCCTCGGGAGCCCCAGGCAAGCAGGAAGTTGCCCTCCGAATCAAATTTCTGGATTTGAGAGTTCCCTGAATCCATCACATACAGATTGCCTTCTTTGTCCACAGCCACTCCGACAGGGACACTGAAGAGATTCGGATCGCCGGATATACTCAAAAGAAAATCAACCGGACTTATGAGCGGGGCTGGCGTCGCAGGGCTTGGACTGCAAGCAGTGAGCAGACTAGCAAGCAAGAGCCAGGATAAGGTCATTGACTTTCTCATTGGACGCTCCTTATGAAGTCATTTCAATACAATCGACTCATATCCAAGATGGCTCAATCCATCGGCAATTAATTTGCTTCCCAAATCCGAGAGATGGATGCCATCCGCCAGGAAGTAATCAACGGGTGGGATTTCATCGTTAAAGTATGAATCGGGAAAAACCAGTAGAACAGGTATTCCTCGTGAAGCTGCGTCGACGGTGATGAAATCTTGCATGTCAACGAAATATGAGTTGAAGGTTTGCATTTGTTCATTTGAAAGTTGCTTGCCATAGAAACCGGTTTCATTAGCCCAATCCCCCACCACCAAAATACGCACAATGGCCGGCGAACCATTTCGAAGAGATGCAATTATTTCCAGCATACTCGCCCAGTCTTCTTTGGTCTTGGCGTAGCCTTCCCGCAGACAGTCCTGGTTATCGGCACCTCCACATTCCCCTTTGATGAAATTCGACTCGGGCAAATCAGCCGATGCCACGTGCCAATTAAGTGTGATAACTTCAGCCTCGGCAATTGCTTCGCGAAATTCATCGTCATATTTCATATATCGCAATATCGCTGATGCGGAATGTGATCTTGCCGAATAATCGTGAATGACGATTTCAACTCTTTGATCTCCCTCAATATGCGCGGCATATTGACTTACTACAGTGCTGAGCAGTTGAATGTTGTCCCCGATCACAACATAATCCCACGATTCTTTAGGCCCGCAGGAGGTCAGAAACGACATCACTACAAGAACAATAGTCGCTTTCTTCATGAAGTCTCCGTCATGTTCGTGGACATTGGGTGGGAATCTGCGCCTTTCCTCCTTTGCGAGGGAAGGCTACACTCCATTTCTATTAAAAGGAACAGTTTCCGGGATTAGGGGCGTCAATGCGCGGTATACCACCTTCTGGCAACATGAAGACCACATAGATCACCAGATTCTCACTGCCTTCATTTCTTGCGTTATGTGTATGGTCACCGGGATCCATGAAGGTGCTGCCCGCCGGGTAAACCTTTCCGGTGCAGGAAGGATCACCGCCATCATAAAAAGTCAGACTGCCAGAAGCCACCATTACCCAGAGTGGTCCGCCGTGTTGATGCCATCCGAATACACCACCGGGAATAACTGTATATTTGATCAGGGTGGTCTTGGAAACGTCAGTATGTACATTTCCAGATTCCGTTTTGAATTTAGCCGAAATCGGATCAGATAAATTCCCTGAGGCGAGCGTTTCCGGGGTAATTCCAGAACCCGGGGTAGCGCGGACTGTACTGACTAGAAACATTGAACCAATCAGCACTGTAATCATAGACAGAGCAAAGACAGCCAGCGTGTTAGGCTTCCACAATATTTTTGCAGACATTTTGACCTCCATTGATAATATTTGTAAACGTGGATAATTCATCTCAACCCTGATCTCATTAAAGCAAAAAGGAGATGGCTTGCCATCGTAGAAAACACTCAATTATTAAATTATGGAGTACTCAGTTTTTTTCTTTCCCCAATCCTTTTTTCACAGCCCAGACTGCGATCTGCGCCCGTGAAGTGAAGCCAAGTTTCGTCAGGATATTACTGACGTGATTCTCGACAGTACGTTCACTGAGGCTCAGTTCGTTGGCGATCTCGCGGTTTGAAATTCCTTGCGCAATCAATACAGCCAATTCGCGCTCGCGCGCGGTGAGACCACCATACTCCATTTTTGCAGTCTGGCGCGAAGTGAATGTTGGCGGCTTGGGAAGAAGCGTCAACGCCTGTTTCGATAAGTGTTCGCTCAATTCGCGGTCGGGGATGCTTGCCGATAAAACCTCGATGAGATTTTTCGCCGCGGCAAACGCGCTGGCAGCCTCCTCAGGGCGAGCCTCAAGTTGGAAGAGGCTTCCCAGTGCCACGTAAGTACGCCAGAGTAATGGCTTCTCCTGTTCTGCTTCCACAGCCTTTTGCACTGCAAGGATCGTCTCCTCAGCTTCTGCATAGCGCTGGAGGGCGATCAAGGCTCGACCACGCAACAGGGAGACGCGAGGGATGACGCCTCCGCCCGAGGCGTTCGCGGAGGACGCCAGTAATTGGTCGGCGATTCGCAAAGCAGTCACAGGGTCATTTCGGAATAGGGCAAGTTCTCCGTTGGCACACCAGCAAAGACGCTGTCCCAACGTCTCGGTATGCAAGTCCGTTCCAGCCTTCAGGATAGAATCGTTTGGGATTTCGAGGGCACTCTCCAATACGGTGACTGCGTTTTGGTCGTTCTTCTCAGAAAGATAAACAAACCCCAAATACCCTGTTATGTTTGTAATCCACCAGCGTGACTTGATTTGTCTGGCAAGGTTAAGGGCTTTTTCGAACTGTTCTCGGGCTTGTCTCGTTGCAATCACGTCAAGATAAAGTATGCCCAAGGTGTAGTGGGCACATGTAATCCACTGGCTGTGTTCAATCTCCTCCGCAATGGCGAGACTGTCTTCGGCAAATTCAAAAGCTCTCGCATAATTGCCGGTTACACCAAAATAGTTACTCAGGCAGATGAGCGCATATGCTTCAGCCGAACGCCAGCCGATCTCACGGGCAATTTTTAGCGCCTCCTCGCCAAGGCGTAATATCTGTCCGCGGTCCGTCTTTGCCAGCACTGCCATGCCAGATTGAAAGTGTGCGCTATTCAAGATCATCGAGGGCAGTGTGGAAGCGAGTCCCTCCCGGAAATCCAGTTCGCGAAACAATTGAACCGCCTGGGTGTAATGGACTTCGCTTTGAACCAGATCACCATGGATGAAATTCGCCATTCCTAATAAATCGTGTGTTTCGGCAATCCCCTTTCTGTTCCCCCGGGCTTCAAATAAACTCAGGGCTTCATGATGAATTTGCAGCGCTTGAACAGGTTTGCCAACGTTGACATGCCAATTTCCCAAACGATTAAGCGAATGCGCAAGCAATATTGAATCTTCCAACTTGCGGGCGATTTCAGAGGCGCGTTGAAAATAACTACCCGCTTGCTGATAATCGCGCCCCGCCCAGAGAAAACCGAGATTGATCAAGGTCTGCCATTCTGTCTTTCCATTTTTCTGGTCTTTGGCAATAGTTAATGCTTGCTTAAAATCGGCATGGGCTGAATTAAAATCACCCAGAGTTTCATAGGTGTTGCCTCGGGCGCATAAGAGCTCAGGGTCAATACCCGTTTTGAGCTGGCGTGCGGCAACGAGCGCGCGTGAGTAAAAAACAGCAGCCTCCCTCGGCGCGTATAGGCTCTGCGCTCGATCACCTGCCTGCCGCGAATATGCCAGGGCTTTCTGCCATGCGCCAGCCGCATAAAAATGATACGATAAGTCTGCAAGGTGCGAGTTGATGGATTCCAAGTACAAATGCTCTATCGTTTCCCCCACTATTTTGTGCACATTCTGACGTTCACGCAGCAACATCGTCGTGTAAATGGCTTCACGTGTCAACGCATGGCGAAATGCAAATTGATCAGCCGATTCTTCCACTACCAGTTGAGCGCCGACCAGACGTTTGAGCGTTGACAGCAGTTCTTCTTCATTAACCCCAAGTAAATGTTGAAGTAATCGAAAGTCAAACTGTCGTCCCATAACAGCCGCCAGAGTCAGGGCACGGAGGGTGTTTTCATCCAGTTGTTGCGTACGCCGCCGGACTGCGTCTTGAATCGTGCGAGGGATGCGCAACTGGCTGATCTCTTTTCGATCCCATATTCCATCGGCATAAAAAATATCTCCCTCAGCAATGAGGGCTTTCAGAACTTCCTCGATAAAGAATGGATTTCCTTCTGTCAGCGGAAAGATCGTATCGAGAAATTCCTTGCTCACTGGGGTATTCAAGTCGAGAATCGCGCGCAACATGGCATCCACTTCCATTGGACGCAGGCGCTTAAGTGCAAATTCAGCGCCGAGTCGTTCACGATCCAGCTCAGCGAGAAAATGCGTCAACTCCGGGGTTGTTTCCTCGCTTCGATAGCTGACAATCAAGAAGATGGATTGTGATGAAATGCGACGTGCGAGCAGGAGAAGAATCTCAAGGCTGGCCGAATCGCTCCAATGTAAGTCTTCGAAAATGACGATCAGGGGTTGGATCTGCGAGACCTGGCTGATCACTTGTGTGACGGCTTGAAAGAGACGCTGTTTCTCCTGCCTGATATCAAGATCAGGCGTTGAAGTCAGGTGCGGTAGATAAGAGGCCAAATCGGGGAATAGCTTGATAAGTTCAGATGCCGATGACCCCATGGCACGGACAATTTCTTCCGCGGATTGTACGATAAAAAGAGTTCTAAATAAATCAAGGATTGGCGCGTAAGGAAGAATTGTCTCTGTTTGAAAACAATGTCCTTCCAGGATCAATGTCCCCTGTTGGGCCCTTGCTTTCGCCTCCGCCACCAATCGCGTTTTTCCGATCCCGGCCTCGCCTGAAATCAGAGCGATCTGACCGTGATTGTTGTTCGCTTGTGATATCAAACGATCCAACAATTGGAGATCGTCCTCACGGCCGATGAATACAGGACAGATAACGGATTTATCCATGGATCATCCAATCAAATCGAATTAATACAATATACGTCCGATTTGATTGGAATACAAGCGGTATTTGTCAGTGACTTTTCACCATAACTCCCACGGGGATTCGAATTACATCTCCCTACAGGAGCTTTCGTTTTAAAGCACAAAGAGCCATCTACCGATGACTCTTCTTTGTTAGTGCCCCCACGGAGATTCGAACTCCGGTTTTATCCTTGAAAGGGATGCGTCCTGGGCCTCTAGACGATGGGGGCTCTTTGTTTAGAGCGGGCGAATTCTATCATCCCATTTTATGTCAGTCAAGCAGATTTCAACACTAAATTTCGGGTTTCACGCGCTGGTTAAGTAATGCCATCAGGTCCACCACCTTGCGGTTGACCAGAATCCCCGCGCTTTCCACACGCAGGTTGGGGATCAATATTGCGGTAAGCGTGGCATTGAATACGGGAATAAAATCACGCGAACCATCCGTCATCAATGAGGTGAAATCAAAACGGCCCGGCAGCTCCATAATGCCTTCCACTTCAAACATCTGGGTGGTGATGCGCACAGGGTATTCGACCAAATTTGCGAATCCACCGCGCACAATCGCATGTGGCCCCAGGTCTTCACGCCTTGCCATGCAGACCGCGTGCATTTGTTTTTTCATCATGCGCACCAGCTCAAAATGATCCACTAGTTTCGTAGGCATATGCAGGCGTGCCATCCGCGCGTCATTAACTTCCACGGCAGAGTGAGTGGGGTCATTCAACATTCCCATTGCGCCCTGGGTTGTAACCATGATCTTGCCAACCACACGATACCCGGAAGTCAAAATATCGGCAGGCAGAAAGCGATGTGTGCGAGGTGAAGTATCAAGGGCCATGGAATGAAACCTGTTCGCTTAAGAATCTTGTATGGGGCGGGTAGTACCAGTGCGGGGTCGGGGTGGAGGCGGCGTGCGGCGTTTATGATTCGTGGGCTTACCAGCATTCGGGTCGAGAAGCATATTCAGCCATTGGATCGCTTTTTCATCGTATTCACGCCTGCCGCATACATCGCAGATCCAGGCGGGGAAATGTGGCACAGTGATTAACTCTTCACCCAGCCACGTAAAGTATGTAATGCGGCGGGGCAGCATAATGCCCGCATGACATTCACCACACAAAATAATATCTGGACTTTTATGCTCAATATCGCTCATGTCAATTCCTCATTGTGAAGCGAATACTTCCGTATGTTCAAGCACATTCCACATGGGTGGGGGCCAGTAGATCAGAATCGCTTTGCCAACTACATTCTCCTCAGGCAACAGCCCCCAATCTTTGGAATCGTTCGAGTTATTGCGGTTATCACCCAGCACAAAAAACTGACCCTCCAAAACCGTCCATTCACCCGAGTAATTGGGAGGCTGCGCGATATACGGCTCATCCAGCAACTGCCCGTTTACATAAACCTGGCTATTCTGCACCATCACACTGTCGCCGGGCAGACCGATCACGCGTTTGATCAACTCCTCTTCCGGGTTCAACGGGAAGTGAAAAACGATAATATCGCCGCGTTCCACCTCACCCAGGCGATAACTCATTTTATTTACGAGCACAAACTCACCATCATCCAGTGTGGGCTGCATACTGAAACCATCCACGCGTACACGTGCCGAAACCGCATTAATTCCTATAAATAAAACGACAGCCAAAACAAGAGTTTCGATAATATCAAGTACAAACCTTCCCCAATTTACTTTTTCCTGAACATCATCGCTTTTTTCAACATTTGCATCCTGCTCCAAAGTTTCCAAACGAACCTCCATACTTATTCGTAAAATTATACTTCCATTTTTTCCAAGTTCACTTGCAATCAGCTCTCACCCCACGCAAAAAATGTCGGTACATGTAAAACCCTTTCCCTTCGCCTGCGGGCTTGTTCATCCAAAACCTTCATTTTTTGGATGTCTTCGCCCGGGACGGAACCTGCCAAATCAGCCTCGATCACAGCCCATTCATTTTCCCACTCAGCAGCAGAACGCTTCTTCTTCGCGCTTTGAATGGGGCCTGTTTCTATAAGCCTGATGCCAGCCTGATAAAACGTCTCTGCCAGCCTGCCGCCAAAGGAGGGGTTTGCACCCTGCCTGATCAGGGCTTCTGTCTGCCATTCGCCAAGTTTCCTAAAAGATGCGGGTTCATCTACTCGCTGGCTGTAATCAGGTTCGGCCAATGCTAACACAGTGCGCCCCACCCGCGCCATTTCGCGCAGCACTTGTAAGGGATTTCTAACCCATAACAATAGAAAATGACAATAGACGATATCGAATGAATGATCTGGGTATGGCAGGGAGTGAGCGTCACCACGCGTAAGTGAAACTGCCGGGGCGTGGATTCGGCATTCGGCGAGCGAAGCAGGCTCAAGGTCCAGGCCATGCAGCGAGGCGGGAGAATGTATTTCGCGCAGGATTGCGCCGGTGCCGCATCCTACTTCGAGCACGCGATTCGAGTCTGCAAGGCCCGCCTTGTCAAATAAATAAATTCGCAGGTCGCGAGTCCAAGTGGCTTGCTGGAGGTAGCGCGTGTGCCAGTTCATCCTTCAGATAAATTCTCGCGCCACTTGCGCACAAATTCAAATTGCTCGGGGGTTTCGGGCGAGGTTATAAAATAGTTTTGAGGGCGTGTTTTAAACAAAGTGTCTACACGCAGAAGAGCTTGCTGAGGAGTAAGGCCGTGTCTCACAAAATAACAACCAACCACAATACCTGTGCGCCCCACCCCACCCCAGCAATGGACATAAACACCTCGTTGGTTGTTGAGGGCATCGTCTACCGTATCCAGAATGGCAGTCATTGTTTCGCGCGAGGGAACGCCATGATCGCGAATGGCAAAGCGATAATAGGCCGCATTGATATCGTAAACGCGGGCTTGCTCCTTTAAGATGGCTTCATAGGAAGGGAGTTCATGAGATTGAGTTAGATCGATGAAAGTATTGATGCCTGCGTTGAGAAAAGCATCCATACGGCGTATTGCGGATTTGGGATCGTAGCCGCCAGGGTGTTCGCCCGCGAGGAAATGGTTTTCTTCAACCCAATAGGATTCGGGAATGGGAAGTTTAGTCATAGATGTTTTGGAGTCCAAAGTCTCCTGACTTTGGAAAATCCGACGATGGGAGTCGTCGGACTCCATAGTTCCTTAATCTATTCTGGAAAAGCTGCACACATATTGTTGAGAATGTTCGTGCGTAGTTCAACGAGCTCGGGATATTGATGGAAGAATAACACTTTTTCTTCTGCAATGGTAACACCTGCGGGCGCGGGGCTGAATACGAAGAAGGCAAAGGCTTCGGCAATATCTTCTTCGGGGTTCGTGGCGGCATAGCTGGTAACGAATTGGTCTTCATATTTATAGTAGAACTCATCCAGCTTTTCGTAGTAGAGATCCTCATCCTCTTCGAGGTTGATCTCATTCCATTCTTCATGTATATCAACCCAGAACTGGTTGTAAAAATCGTCAATGTAGGAATCGGGGTTGGCACAGCCTTCGCCGGGGAAATAATTCGGGCAGGCGGAGGCTTCTTCGAAATAGATGTCGTCATCTTCGGGGTTGTTGAAAATAGCGAGGCTGGGCGGTATTTGATTCGGCCCCAATGTAAGCAGATGACCAAACTCATGTACAAGAGTAAAGGTCAATTCGTAATAGTTGCCCGTGTCGGCGGCATCCACTTGCAAAGACCAGAGAGCTGGGTCAGATTCTGTTTGAGCCACGGCAGCCAGAGTGCCGCCCTGTCCGTCAGTGATGATGGAATACTCCGCGATCATTCCACGCTGGCTGGCTGGGATAATGCCACGAAAATAATCCCAAATCTGTTGATGTATCTGTTCGTCATTTTGTTCATCCTCTAAATCAGCGGAGACATCTTCATAATAATACGGGTCAATGAGTTCTTCATCTGAAAGGCCGTATGTGACGAGGATAATTTCAGTATCCAGCAATTCCTCCTCCACACCTTCGCCGCCTGAAACTGCCAGGGCAATGATCTCATCTGTGATGACAGGGCAGGAAAGGCTTTCTTCCAATACAGGTTCTTCAGTTGCTGCTTCCGTGGCGGGGATTTCGGGGTATTCAGTTTCAGGGAGATCATCACCCAGAAGAGTGGCACAAGCCATGGTGGATATAAGCAGCGCAAGGCTGGCAATGGTGATTTTTATTTGTAAATTCATGAAGTTTCCTTGTAAAGAATTTAGGCAAAACTGTTCTTTCAATTTATTGCACTACAGAACAAGCTTCATTCAATATATATCCGCGCAATTGAGCCAATTCAGGATATTCATAAAAGAAAGCAATTTTTTGTTCTTTGATGGAATCGCCCATCGGTTTGGGGCTGAACACAAAGTAGGCAAAGGATTCGGCGATATCTTCAGCGGGGTGAGTAGTGGCGTAATCATCCACGAATTGGTCCTGATGGGCTTTATAGAAATTATAGAGACCGTCATAGTACGGTGTATAGTCATCTATTTCGTATTGAAGGGCATCTATTTTTTCCCATTCATCATTTATATCCACCCAGAAACGGTTATAGAAAGCATGGATGTATGAATCCGCGAGGCTGCAACCCGTGCCCGCGAAATAATTGGGACAGGCTGAGGCTTTGCTCGCTTGCAGGTCTTGATTAAGCGGGTCATCCACGATTTCCTGATCGGGCGTGACCTGCGAGGCATTCAGCGTGAGTAAATGGGCGTATTCGTGGATCAACGTGAAGAGCAGCGCATCTTTATCTTCAAGATCGGCTATGTCAATTTCCAATATCCAGTTTGAGGGGTTATCTTTGTTTTGGTCAACAGCCGCGAGGGTGTTTGAATATCCATCAGTGAAGACGTTGTATTGCCCGACCATTTGGCGATCAGCAACTGGGATGAGGTCAGTGAATATTTCCCAGGCTTCGTTTTGCAGAGCGGAATCTTGCTGTTCGTCTTTGAGGTCGTTCGGGACAGATTCAAATGTTGGGTCTGTGATCGCATCACCTTGCACAGAATATTCTGCCAGATAATAGGATTCTGGCTCGGCATAATCTTCCGAAACGCCTTCCATGTTATACACATCACCTTGCGCGCTGGCGATGATGTCTGTCATGATGACAGCGCAGGCGGGGCTGTGTGTTTCTATGGCCAAAGTGCGCGAGGCATATCTGCCAAGTACAATGCCTAAAAGAAGGAACAACCCAATGGCCAGCAAAGCTGCGATAAAGATCTGGTTCTTTTTCATGGATCACCTAAGTTTTTCCGTGCATGTGTTGAGACATCCAGATAATAAAATTGCCAGAAGCGCTCTGGCAATTTTGATTATATACCAATTGTGTCCCTAGCTTTTGTTTATTACTTCCCAACTGTCCTTCAAGAAGTTACCCAGAATTTTGTCGGCTTCACCCTGGGCTGGCAATACGTCGCCATCGGGTTCAACATACATCCAGGTTTTGCCAGCACCCGAGGGGACTTCATCCTCCGCAGTTTCGATGCCAACGGGATGTGAGGCTGAATATGGCACGGGCAAATCCCAGCGGATATTGAGACTTAAGGACTGGGCCACACTCTGCAATTCGAGCATCTCATCCACAAGGCCGTTTTCGGCGGCGCTGATGGAAATATTTTCAACGCCGAGGTGAGCAATCTTTTGCAGGATATTATTTGCTTCATTTATGTTCTCTATATTAAGAGTGAGATGAACAGTAAGGAACAAATCCTGCGGGACGATCGTTTCGATGGCTTTCCATGATAGCGGTTCATTGGGCTGTAATATCAGCATGACGTGATCAAGACCTGTTTGCAAAAGTATGTTTAGATATTCTTTATCGGCCAGTTTGATGCCGTCTGTGAGCAGGCCGCAGACTTGTCCATTTTTCTCGGCGTGGGCAATGAGTTGTGGGAGGTCATCGCGCAAGGTCGCCTCGCCGCCAGTGAAGATGATATGTGGGATTCCTGCCTGCCAGGCTTTATCTATGATGGTCTGCCATTCTTCGGTGGTGAGTTCACGTTCTATCCGCTTGACAGGTGCATAATCCGCGCTGGTATGTTCGGGCAGACGATAGGTGATGGCACAATCAAGCCTGAGGGTAGAGTCTGTTGAATGGGGTTGAGCCCGCTCAAAGTTTAAGAAAGAAGCGGGGTCCAAATCGGGCGTAGAGATCAGGGTGTGGATCTGATCCGCAAAGTTGTTGAAATCTTCAAACGCAGTTTTCTTATTGATCCGATAACGGGTGGATATTTGTTTGGCGGCTTCATCAGGTGCAGTGCCTTTGATGAAATGAAATGCATATTCAGCGGCGGTGGGGTTTAGTTGCAAAACGGTGGAGGCATTGAGGATGAGAATGCCCGATCCATCCCCGCGAAGGCGAAGGTGCAGACGATAAGGCTTTTCATCCTCTGCGGCTTGCAGGTGATGTGTGCCAGCAGGAAGCGGCTGGACTTTCGAAAAACGATCCGTGATGCGATTGAGGATGTTCATATGATTCTCCTATTTCTTGATCAGACCCAGATCGACAAATGTAAGATACATGTAGCCAATGAGCATGAGCGCCCAGGCCAGCATTTCGATCCTGGCCCAGACGCTTTCCAATGAAAGCGAAAAATTATCCTTGACGGTTTGAACGATACCTTCGAGATTGTTGAGCTTGTTCTTTAGGTTTTCCTTCCAATCCTTGAGGTAGAACTCGCTTTGAATGGCTTCGTAAAGTTTTGCTGTGTACCAATCGCCGATGAGCAGCAGGTTTTGTTCGGCACGTTCGAAATCAAGCATGACCTCGAGTTTGTGTTCCGCGATCTGACGGATGACGCCTCTTGTAGGGCGCGGACGGCGTTTATTCTCAAAAAAGGTCGCGCTGATCTTATCGAGCATCGCATCAATAGATTCGTCCAACATGCGATAACGCAATAATTGATAGTTGCCAATTTTCAGCAGGGCAATGTCGGATTGGTAATCTTCATTGGGCGCAATAATGACAGCGCCTTCCCAATCTACAAGGGTGAGTTCCACGGCAGAGTAGCGTGTGCGTGAAATGAGTATTTCTTCGATCTCGCTTTTATCGAATACCTCACGCTGTGAGCGAATGAATTTGGTGAGGGCGAGAGCATTCTTTTCTATCCATTTATCAGGCGAAGGTTTGGCTTGTTGAACGAGCAGGATCGTGTATTCCTCGTAGAGTCCGTTTTCACGATATTGGGTTGGGATGAATTTGCTTTCCAGCGCGCTTTGAATTTGCGCACGTTCCTGCAATACGGATGCGGCGAAGGGATCTTTCAAATCAAAGTAACACTCGACCATTTGCACGCGCCCGTCATAACGTTGACGCATCACTCGCACCGCGTGTCCTTCGATCAGGACGGTCTCTTCGCCGAGTGTGACGAGGTCAATATCAATGGGTTGGAAATATGGCGCGTCTTTCAGTCCTTTGAATTTCTCAAGGGCTGGAGCTTTGCCGTCGTCGGCGTCGGGGAAGGCGATGAGGTAGCAGATTTCCATAGTCAGTGGTTAGTGGTTAGTGGTTAGTGGTTAGTGGTCAGTTATCAGTAAGAGGTGGTGGTCGAGTAGTCTCGAGCATTAGCAAGGGACATACACTGCACCGAACGCAGTACGGTGTCGAGACCACGTTTGCGATGAAAATAGTAAGAAGTGTTAAGTGCGAATGAAGTGCGGCAATTCAAATGGGATTTCGAGGGAGAGTTCTACGAAGCCCGCGTAGATGCCTCCTTCTTTATACCATGGGGATTGATAGATGAGTTTCTTGATGCCATTCTTTTCGATGGTGTATACATTTTTCACGCGGGCGGCCAACAGCCTTTCAGTTTTTTCGCGTGCGGGGTCGGGGTGACAATCCAGCATGTTCGAGCCAATGAGTTTGTAGCCGCCATCCTTCTCAAATGTTTTAGCGGCTTTGTCATTCATTTCGAGGATGATCCCTTCTACATCACAGACAGTGATGGCGGCGGGGAATTCTTTGATCCAGGCGTGTTCGTTCATGAAAACTCCGTTGAAAGGTTGGAAGGTTTGCAGGTTACAGGTTAACTTGCGAGTCTTCGACTTGAAACTTTAGCGGACAGCCGCCGCCGCATTCGGCCACGAGGGAGCAGGTTTCACATTTGAATGGCAGGTTCTGCCGTTCGCGCAATTGAACAGACAGTTTGTGATTCCAGATCGAGTCCCATGAATCGGTGAGGAAGTTGCCGAGCGGATGGTAATACGATTGGCATGGTAAAACATCGCCATTAGACTCAATACACATGCTGTACAGCGCGGCAGTACAGCCTTTGACGCCCAGGTTATTTGCAGTGGGATCAAACTCACAGTACTGTGTCGGCGTGTACCAGATCAATTTTTGTCCGCGTTCGGCGGTCTTTTTTGTCGCGATGTCAAGAATGGGTTGTAATTCATTTTCATGCAACCCCGTGCCAACCGTGAGTCCCTGCCCCGAATAGATGAGCGCATTCAACCCAATGGTTGGAACACCCATATCTGCAAGAAAATCCAATGTGGCTGGAATAGTATGAACGTTCGTTTGCAACATGGTGGTGTTGGTCATCACATACAACTTGGAAGCCAGCACATTATTCAAGCCTGTGATCGTTTGTTTGAACGCACCTTTCGAGCGCATCATTTCATCGTGGATTTCAGGCACGCAGGATTCGACTGTGATCTGCACATGATCGAGGCCCGCATCCACAAGCTGTTTGACATAGTCCATATCCATCAGGCGGCGCGCGTTCGTGTTCAGACCTGTGATCTGCCCGTTGTTTTCTGCATGTTTGATCAACTCTGGGAGGTCGTTTCGCAAGGTGGCTTCACCGCCTGTGAAGACGATATGCGGCACGCCCAAATCCCAGAGCTTATCGAGAATTTGCTTCCATTGATCGGTAGTCAGTTCAGGGAAGTTTCTTTCGCGTGCGTTATAGCAATGAGCGCAATCATTGTTGCAGCGATAGGTAATTGCCAAGTCCATGCGATAGGGGGCGGAGGGACGGGCGCTGAAAGGCATCTTCATTTCGAGGTCGAGATCGTGAATGGCACAGGCGCCATCGGGGCGAATCAATTCTTCAAATTGAATGAGGAAAGAAGAAAGATCGGCTTCGGCCTGTTTCTTTGAAACAAAATATCGCGCTGTTAACGCTTGAATTTTTTCTTCCTGTGTCTTCCCTTCCAAAATCAGCCATGCCATGAGTGCCGCAGTTGGATTCAAATGCATAATGCTGTTGGCGTTGACGATCAGCGTGCCTGTGCCGTCTTCATCCAGGCGTAAGTGGATGCGAGATTTTTCTTCCGCGGTTTCGCGGATGTAATGGTAAAGACTCGATTTTGGATTTTCGATTGACGATTTACGATTGAAGATGTCAGTAAAGATACTCATGATATACCTCTAAGTGTGGTCTCGATACCGTACTGCGTTCGGTACAGTGAACAACAGCCTCGAAGTACGCTCGGCTTACTCGACCACCACTGATAATTGAACATTATCTTCATCCTTTCTCTTTCATCCTTCATCCTTTCTTTTTATCTTCCCCCACCCGCGCAGGCGCAGGCACAACCGGCGCAAGCACATGCACAGGCGCAGGATCGTCCGCCACCGCCGCCGCGGCTTTTTCCACTGGATGTAGGTTTGGGGAGCGGATTGGTTGCACCGGTCACTTTTTCAGTGAAGGTATTGATATTGCCAACCACTTTCTGTGAAAAGGTTTGAACACCGGTCACCATTTGCGCGGCGAAGTCTGCACCGGGCAGGGCACTGCCTTTCGAAGATGGAGCAATTGTCGGGGCGGAGGTTGAGGCGGGTCTGTAGGTCGGGTTATAGCTTCCCCACCAGTGCGGCAGAAAGACCGGGCCATGAAAAACGCGTCGTGTGCGGTCATCGTAATTCTTATCGAGCATGGTCCATTCGAGGGCCTCATCAAATTTCTGGCTTTTCACTTCGGGCGTGTTTTCGGCTTCCACCATGGCCCAGGCTTTTTCGGTGATCGACTTGTAATAATCAATGGTCTCTTTGCGGCTGAAACCGCGCAATTTTTCAGAGACGGTTCGCACGAGGCGCACGGCCATATCTTGTAAAAGTCTTTGGCGTTCCTTGCCTGCGGGTTCCTTAAATGCTTTCAAGAAATCTTTTTCATAATCATGCAGTTTGTCAGGGATCGGGTCGGCGGCTTTTACTTCAAGCGGATCGCGGGTAACAACCTGTGCCGCACTTTTCTTGAGCGTGCCGAAGAGGATCATGGTCAACACTTTATCGAGAGGCTGCTCCAAAAGGATGGCGGCTTCCACAGCGGTGAGGCCGCGTTTGATGCCGTGACCTTCAATGGAAATGCGCGGCGGAAGATATTGCATTTTTCGATTGCGGTTTGCATAAGCAGTGAGCGCGGGAATGCCGACGAACATAAAACCAAAAAAGCCGAAGCAAAGCAGTGAGAAGATCATATCTTCGTCAACGCTGACGGATGGCCCGAGCGGAGGCGTATAAATACTGGTTTCAGGAATATAGGTGCGCGGGAAGGATGCACCAAATGTATATTGTCTTGACCCGCTCGCCGATGAATTTTGCCAGGTGTAGGTGATGCGGTTTTGCGAATCAAACCCTGCAATGGGTTCATCAGGAAAGCCCGAAGGCGCGGAGTGCCAACGCGGTTCTTCGGGTTGAACACCGGGAGGAAGATGATAGATAACGCTCAGATCAGTGGAGCCAGAAACAAATTGCGAATCAAACCAGGTCGGCGAGAAAACGGCAGAGGCGTAAGCTTCATCGTTATCATCCGCATAGATCACATTGACGATGCGACCAACATAAACATGCACCGTGCCCGTCTGCCCAGGCTGGATGGCTTGCGACCCCAACTCCACCGCAACGCCTGTGCCCGAACCTTGATAATCTGCTGAAACTGATACAGCCGCGCCGTTCACATCGGCTGTGATGGAAGAAAATGTATATTGCGAATTCGGCAGGCCGACATCCACAAAGTCAATCACGTGCGCGCCCTGTTCGTTGGTGAACGTGAATTGGTAATCGAGGCTCATGCTACCATCGGCATTCCAATACACATGCACAACTTCCTTATCCAGGCTGAACGAATAACTTTGCGCGGATGCGTTCGTCACGATCCCCGCTGTCAGCAAGATCACCAATGCGATCAAAAGAATTTTTTTCATGCAACCTCCAAAACCCAACGTTCGAACGTTTGAACGTTGAAACGTTTTTTACCACTTCGGTTCTTCTGTTAATTGATAGGTCGTGCCGCAAAAGGGACATTCCACTGTGGGCGCGCCTGCGATCATTTTGACGTTATCGGCTGTGAGATTACCGCCACAGTTGCGACATTTCATCTGCTCGACTTTTGTGGACGAAGGCAAATCGATCTTGTAGGTGATGTTATCCCCGCCTCCGACTCCCCTTTGCCTGATTGCAAAAACGATCAGCCCGATGCCTCCCACCAGAAAGACCGCGCCGACGATGGCAAATCCGATCCCAAATGACAGCCAGTTCGAGCCTCCCTGTGCAGATGTGGAACCGATGATGTTGAGAATGCCATAGCCGAAGAGACACAGCCCGATCAATAACAATATCCCCGCGCCGATGTAGAGTAAGGTCTTGTTCGCCATAATAACCAGGTCTCCTATCAAAAAGACCCTAAAGGTTTTCCCGCCTGACTCGTCATCTGAATTTTACGGCAACTTCCATACCCAAATGACCGATAACAAAAGGACCTTTAGGGTCTGACTTATTCAAAAGTTTAGCATTTTCAGCCCTATTAGGCATGTGACTTTTATCTTGAAATCTTCCTGTGTTTATCCAATTCCGAAGGCCGAGTATTGGCTTTATACTTGGCAAGCGTTACCCACAGGTTGAACTTAAAATGAAAAGGATCGCAGGAATCGCAACGCCCATCTCAGCTGCAGCTTTTATCTCTGCGCTGACTGTGATCGTGTTGTTGCTGTTACCTTCCGATACATGGCAAAGCTGGCAGCCTGCCACCTGTTTGGGATCAGGCTGTTTTTGTGAAGCGATAAATCCGCAAAGCCCCATCCGTCAGACGGCAAATACAGTTTCATCTTTGGGATTTGTGTTCAGCGGGGTATTCATGCTGGTTCTGCCATTCAAAGCATCCATCTCCACTCGTTTCCCCACTGGATATTCCATATTGATGGGAATCGCCTGCATCATCATCGGAATTGGGAGCGCGTTCTACCACGCCTCGTTGACCTTTATCGGTCAGTTCTTCGATGTCTTTGGGATGTTCTTGCTGGCGGCATTTGTGCTGGTCTATGCCTGGGAGCGGATCTACAAACTACACACCACTACCACGCTCATCCTTTACCTGACCCTCAATGCAGGTCTCACGTGGCTGCAAATTGCTTTACCAGATACGCGCAGGTATGTATTTGCCATTGTGCTGATCATCGCGTTGCTTTTTGAGTACTATTTTCGGGTGAAAGAGAAGCCGTTGAATGATGTGCAATTGTTACGAGTTGGCATCGGTCTGCTGGCAGGCGCATATATAATATGGATATTGGACAACACGCGCGTAGTTTGCTTTGAGAGCAGTCTCTTGCAGGGACATGCCGTCTGGCACCTGCTCAGCGCCGTGTCGGTGATGTTTTTGCATCGGTATTATATGAGCGAAGAAAATTTACCGCAGAGACGCTGAGGACGCAGAGAAAAACATAAAGGAACTCCGCGATCTCTGCGTCTCCGCGGTTCAAAAAAGGAATTTACATGACGATCAACGATCAATACAACAAATGGAAAGAAACGACTCTCAAGAAGTCTTTGGAAAAGTTTTCAGAGCGGAGAGAGTCCTTCGAGACCTCGGCAGGCATTGAGGTCCCGCGTGTGGCGTTGCCCGCTTCGACTACAGGACAGGAGAGCACTGTCCCTCCGCTCAGCGAGGATGAGTTGTATATAAATAAATTAGGTTTCCCTGGGGAATATCCATACACCCGCGGAGTGCAGCCGACGATGTATCGTTCGCGGTTTTGGACGATGAGGCAGTATGCGGGGTTCTCGACGGCAGAGGAATCCAATAAGCGCTATCGCTATTTGCTGGGACAAGGTCAAACGGGGCTGAGTGTAGCTTTCGACCTCCCAACTCAAATTGGGTATGATGCGGACGATCCGATCGCGCAGGGCGAGGTCGGCAAGGTGGGAGTCTCGATTTCGTCGATCAAAGATATGGAGCAGTTGTTCGACCAGATTCCGCTTGACCAGGTTTCGACTTCGATGACCATCAACGCGCCCGCGGGTGTTTTGCTGGCGATGTACATTGCCGTGGCGAAGCGTCAGGGCGCGGACATGCGCAAACTGCGCGGCACTATCCAGAACGATATTCTCAAAGAGTACGTGGCGCGCGGCACGTATATTTTCCCGCCTGCGCCGTCGATGCGGCTCATCACCGATATCTTTTCATTTTGCGAGAAGGAAGTTCCATATTGGAACACGATCTCGATCTCGGGTTATCACATCCGTGAAGCTGGCTCTACCTCTGTGCAGGAGGTGGCCTTCACGCTGGCAAATGGAATCGCATACGTGGAAGCCGCGCTCAAGGCGGGGCTCGATATCGATTCGTTTGCAGGACAGCTTTCGTTCTTCTTCAACGCGCACAACAACCTGCTCGAAGAAGTCGCCAAGTTCCGCGCCGCGCGCCGTATGTGGGCGAAGATCATGCGCGAACGTTTCAAGGCGCAAAAGCCATCGTCGTGGCAACTTCGTTTTCATACTCAAACGGCTGGTTCAACACTCACGGCTCAACAGCCTGAAAATAACGTGGTGCGTGTGACTCTCCAGGCTCTTTCCGCCGTCCTCGGCGGGACTCAATCTCTGCATACCAACAGCATGGACGAAGCCCTCTGGCTGCCCACCGAGAAAGCTGTGCGCGTGGCGCTGCGTACTCAGCAGATCATCGCCTATGAATCAGGCGTGGCTGATTCGGTTGATCCGCTGGCCGGCTCGTATCTGATCGAACACCTGACCGACGAGATCGAAAAAGGCGCGCTCGAATACATCACGAAAATTGACGAGATGGGTGGCGCGCTGCAATCCATTGAACGCGGCTATATGCAAAACGAGATTCAAAACGCCGCCTACGCCGCGCAGCAGGAGATCGAACGCAAGGAGCAGATCGTGGTGGGCGTCAATCAATTCCAAGTGAAGGAAGAGATGACGTTGGAACGTTTGCAAGTTGACCCTGCGATTGAGCTGGGACAGAGGGCGGAGTTGAAAGCTTTGCGAGAGGGGAGAAATAAGAAACGAGTTGACGAGTTGCTGGCGGGGCTCAAAGACGCGGCTCTGGGCACTCAGAACTTGATGCCGATTTTTATCGAATGCGTGGAGAACGACATTACGCTGGGAGAAATTTGCAATACGCTGAGAGGTGTATGGGGTGAGTATGTGGCGCAGGGTTTTTAGGGCTTCTATTTAAAGTATACTTACAGCATCACAACAAGAGTATGAGCACACACAACATACTTACTGCCGATGAACAATACATCAAACAACTTGACAGTCGAAAATCTGTTGAGTTGTTTCGAGATTTGATATGGGCAGAAGCTAATAGATTTGGAATATCCCCAAGTAGGGTTACCATATCTTTACGTATCACTGTTCCTGATGGTGGGATAGATGCGGAGATTGATGTGGAGTCTATTGCACTTCCCTCAGATGGATTGTTTGAAAAAGGAAAGAATTCATATCAAATAAAAATTGGTGAAAGTTTTAAGCCACAAAACAAAACGGTTATCAAGAAAGAGTTATTTGATAAGAAAGATCCATCTTTGGATAGCCTCGCTTCTGAAGTTCGGTCTTGCCTTGAAGAAAACGGAAAATATGTAATTGTTTGTTTTGGTCTTGATCTAATTCCATCCGAAAGAAAAAAAGCAATTAAGAACCTGAAAGACTACTTGAAAATTTGCGGCTTCAATAAACCGAATGTTGATATTTGGAGCATCAATAATATCAAAGGCTTTATACAAAGATATCCGTCAATCGCACTTCAAACAAATCGAGCGTATGATGAACCTTTTAGAACTCATAATGAATGGGCGAATATTGAGGATATGAGGGTCTCATTCGAAGCAGGTGTAGCCCAGCAAGAAATAATAGAAAACATACGCAATCAGCTTCGCAGAAATGATGTACCATCACAATTAAGGGTTCTTGGTGAAGCAGGTGTGGGGAAAACTCGTCTCGTGCTAGAAGCAACGAGTACGGCAGATTTAAGTCCGTTAATTATTTACACTTTAGCGAGCGATTTTGATGGTAGTCGTTTAATGAATGGGCTCATGAGAAATGATGCCTTAAACGCAATTGTAATTGTTGATGAGTGTGATACAGATCAGCGAGCGAGGTTGTGGAACAATTTGAAATATCACTACCCAAGGATAAAGCTGCTCACGATCTTCAACGAATGGGATACCGAAAGCCATGACACTATTATTCATGAATTGTCTGGACTTTCGGGCGACCAAATTAGTGCGATTATTCAAGGTTATGGAGTGCCAAAATTTGAATCGGATCGTTGGATAGAAGATTGCGGAGGCTCACCTAGAGTTGCACATGTTGTTGGAGAAAATCTAAAATCCAACCCAGACGATATCCTTAAGCCTCCTTCCAATGTGAACATTTGGGATCGCTATATTTGTGGGAGAGACAGACCTGATAGTGAGAACGCCCGACAAAGACGAATAGTTCTTCAACACATTGCCCTTTTCAAACGATTCGGATATGAAAAGCCTTTGAATGATGAAGCAAAAGCTATCCACAAATTAATCCAGGCTGCCGACTCTCAAATCACTCAAGCACGCTTCCGCGATATAGTTCAGCAACTTAAAACACAACATATCCTTCAAGGTAGGATTACTCTTTACATAACCCCAAAACTACTCCATATTAAATTATGGATAGATTGGTGGAATCTATATGGTGACGACTTTGATACCAATCGAGTTGTAGAATTCCCACCTAGGTCTGTTGAGTGGTTTTTTGAAATGTTCGAATACGCAGAAGGCTCACCTTCTGCATCGCAAACGGCAAAGGAATTGTTGAGTGAAAATGGTGTATTTCAGGGTAAAGGCGATTCACTGAGAGATAGATTCGGAGCAAGTTTTTTTTTCCATCTAGCAAAAGCTGAGCCAGCTTATGCTTTAATGTGTCTCCAAAGAACAATAGGTACTTGGTCAAAAGACGAGTTATTAACCCTAGATCAAACTAGAGGCTTAATCGTAAGTTCTCTTGAACATATTGCCCTTTGGC
>NZ_JBXMTI010000154.1:0-8427 GCF_057083605.1 Candidatus Villigracilis sp.
CCCTCCTGCCCGAAGTATTCCCCTCCTATCTTGAAACCAGCATCATCAAACGCGCCCGCGAGCGCGGATTGATCAAAGTGGATGTGCACAACATCCGCGATTACACTCACGATAAACATCACACCACCGACGACACACCCTTTGGCGGTGGCGGTGGCATGGTGATGAAACCAGAACCAGTCTTTCAAGCCATAGAATCTGTTTTGGGATTGGCTTTGCCTCTTTCCCCGCCGACAACTGAATCAAACATCCCAATCATTTTGCTAACCCCACAAGGACGTGTCTTTAATCAGGCAATCGCCCAGGAACTTTCGCAGCACCCGCGCCTTGCCCTGCTCTGCGGACGGTACGAAGGCGTAGATGAGCGCATCCGCGAACACCTCGTCACCGATGAAATCTCCATCGGCGATTATGTGTTGACAGGCGGTGAACTCCCCGCCCTGATCCTGATTGACGCCATCGCCCGTCTCCTACCCGATGTGCTCGGTGACCCCACCGGCGCGGAAGATGACTCACACGCCATGGGCCTGCTTGAATATCCGCACTACACCCGTCCGCCCGAATTCCGAGGCTGGAAAACACCAGATGTTCTGCTCTCCGGCGATCACGCAAAAATCAATAAGTGGCGGCGCGAGCAGGCATTGATAAGAACTTTGAAGAAACGGCCTGATATGTTAGATAAAGCTGATTTAAGTAAGGAAGATAAGAAATTTGTTGAAAGTCTAAAGTCGAAGATCGAATGACTTTAGAGAGTGTTTTGAAATTCGTTTTTAACCACAGATGAACACAGAACCTTCGACCTTTGACTTTTGACCTTAAATCCATGAATGGAGGAAAACATGAAATTCAGCTATGGCAAGACCTTCCTGCTCGGTTTTGGTTTCCTGGGAATCAGCATAATCTGGCCAATATTCAATCAATATATTCCCCTCTTTTTACAAGCTGGCAACCCGGAATTTGAAAGGCAGCTTTTAGCCGAGGGGCGTGCCATCCCGGATATTGTCGGCTTTGGGCTGGCCCCCAGCCTGGCGTTATTCATCATGACCTGGGACAACATCATAAACATGTTTGTCCAACCCTGGGTTGGCGCAAAAAGCGACCAGACCTGGAATCGCTTCGGCCGGCGCAAACCGTGGATATTGATCGGCGCGCCAATTGCCCTGCTTGGTTTTGTCTTCATCCCTGTGGCGCAATCTGTCCTTGCAATTGCGGCCTTCATATTGATCACAAATGTCGGTATGGCATTATTTCGCTCACCAACTGTTGCATGGCTTGGTGATCTTTTTGAGCCAAAAGATCGAAGCAAGGCAAACGGGGTCATTAACTTCATGGGCGGGGTTGGAGGCTTTTTGGCATATTTCGGCGGCGGCTTCCTGTTTAATTCCTTTGGCCGCACGGCTCCATTCCTGGCTGGCGCAATCGCAATGGCTGTGGCTTTGATCGTTGTATTATTTTTCATAAAAGAGCCCGAACAGATAAAGATCGAAGCCAAGGAAAAAGAACGCAGCGTTTTGGATAACTTGAGGGTCGTTTTCGATAACCCCGATAAGAGCGGCTTCTATGTATTGCTTGGCATTCTCTTTTGGTTCATGGCATTCAACGCACTGGAGACGGGCTTATCATCCTTCGCTGTTTTCACGCTGGGAATGCAGGCCGGCACAGCCTCAATTTATTCCGCGCTTGTAACGATCACATTCATTCTCTTTGCAGTTCCAGCAGGATACTTTGGAACACGCTTTGGGCGCGGCCCTGTAATTCGAGTTGGGCTGATCGGCCTTTCAGTTCTAACTCTGGTCGGCTATTTCTTCATTCAAAGCACATTGACCTTCGCAATCGTTCTGGTCGCCGTCGGTGCTTTTTGGGCCATGGTCAATGTCAATAGTCTGCCGCTGGTGTACGATCACGGAGATGAAAAACGAATCGGCGCTTTTACGGGTTTGTACTATTTGTCATCCCAGTTTGCTGCTGTGCTTGGCCCAACATTGGGAGGAATTCTGGTGGATACGCTGGGAGACCAGTATCGCTGGCTATGGTTGTTTTCCGCGGTATTCATGGCTGTAGCTTTAGTAATGATGCTGCGTGTAAAACGCGGTGAAGCAGTGCAACAATCATCTTGATGACAAAATGCTTTAAACACAAAGGGCACAAAGGTTTTTCCTTGGTGACCTTTGCGTCCTTTGTGTTTATTATCTCAGCCTGTATGCAGTCGCCAGATTGTTTTCGCGAGAATGTTTATTGCGCGGCATTGGTCACAGATACACTTGGGCTAAACGATCATGGCATTAATCAAGATACCTGGGCAGGGCTTGAACAATCCAAGGCGAATGAATTGACAGATCAAATCGCCTATATTGAATCAGTTGATACCCGTGATTACGAAAAGAATATCCTCTACTTTGCAGAAAAGGGATATGACATCATTATCACCTCAGGCATCGCGCTGGAAGATGAAACGTTTCGGGCCGCTGACCTGTATCCTGATTCCGTTTTCGTCGGCTTGAATCAACCCTACGAGGAATCACGCCCGAACCTCGTGGCCATCACATTCGCAGAAGACCAAATGGGGTTTGCCGCCGGGGCATTGGCGGCACGTCTTTCAACAACAAACATTGTTGGCGCAGCCTGCGAAACATCTGGCATCGATTCGATGTGGCGCTATTGTGAAGGGTTTCGCGCAGGTGCAAAATACATCAATGCTGAGATCAAAACTCTTGTCTTTTATCGCGATGATGGAAATAGTGAAAAGTTATTTATCGATGAAGCCTGGGGCTATGACACAGCAAACTCATTGGTCAAGCGCGGCACAGATGTGATTTTCGCGGCTGGAGGAGTCACCGGGCAGGGCGCGTTACGCGCAGCAACGGAGGCAAACATCCTTGCGATAGGGACAGAACGGGATCAGGCGGCAGCGTTGGCTGAATCAGGCAAAGGCGTGGTGACCTCTATTTTTGGGCGTGCCAGTTTCGAGGTCCAGGAGGTGATGCGTTTGCTGAGGGAAGGGAATGTCAGTGGGGCAAGATCAGGTCAATTTGGCATTGTGCCGCTTGGTGATAAATTCCCAGAAAGCCTGCAAAACGAGATGGACTTGCTTCTCTTTGGCCTTTGGAATGGGGAAATCAGGACAAATGTGCCATTTGAAAAACCTTAATTTGTACAGGCTTGCACTATGAATGGAGTAGATTTATACTTGAACTGTCGTAAGGCTGTGCTGAAAATTGGGCAGGCCTTCCAAATCCTTACTCTTCTAGAGGAGAAGAAAAAATGAAAAAGCTGTACTTTGTTATGGCCCTTTTGATCGTCGCTTCGATGATCCTTTCGGCCTGCGGCGCTGGTGCACCAAGTGAAGCAGATTGCGCTTCGGCTGATGTATTCTGCGTTGGTCTCGTCACCGATGTGGGCAAGATCAATGACAAATCCTTCAACCAATCTGCATGGGAAGGTGTTCAGAAGTCCAATACCGATGGTGTGGCCGATGTGGTCCAATTCATTGAAACAGCAGACGCCAAGGACTACGGCAAGAACATTGCCCAATTTGGCGATGCAGGCTACGATGTGATCGTGACCGTTGGTTTCGGTCTCGGTGAAGCTACTGCCGCCGCCGCTGCCACTTATCCCGATATCCGCTTTATCGGTGTGGATCAGTTCCAGGCTGAAACCGTCCCCGGCGTTTCGGGTTTGAACTTCCCTGAAGACAACGCTGGCTTCCTGGTAGGCGCACTCGCTGCTGCCATGTCTGAGAGCCACAAGATCGGCGCCGTCTGCGGTACCGATGTGGTTCCTCCCGTTTGGCGTTTTGGTGAAGGCTACAAAGCCGGCGCCGCCTATGCTGACGGAATGAATGCTACTACCACCGAGGTGTTCGTTGTTTACCACAGCGATGTGGGCTTCGACAAGACCTTTACCGATCCCGAATGGGGCGCTCAGACCGCCAAGTCCATGATGGATCAGGGTGCGGATGCGATCTTCGGTTGTGGTGGTCTCACCGGTAACGGTGCAGTCACTGCTGCTGCCCAGGCTGGTGCTTACGGCATCGGCGTGGATACCGATCAGTACCTGACCCTGCCCGAAGCTGCTCCTCGCATGCTCTCCAGCGCCATGAAGCTCATCACCCCCGGAGTTGCTGACCTGATCGCCGCCACCAAAGACGGCACGATTGCAGATGGCAACGTGTTCGGTGCTGCTGGCTACGCTCCCTTCCACGATCTTGAGAGCGAAGTTCCCGCCGAAGTGAAGGCCATGATGGAAGAGATCAACGCTGGCTTGCTCGACGGCTCCATCAAGACCGGTGTTCCTCCCGTCAAACCGTAAGTTTAGTTTTTACCAATAAATGAAGAAAAGGAGAGAGGCGCAAGCTTCTCTCCTTTTTATGTTAAGTCCGGGGCATTTTGCTCATTTCGTCTCCAAAATAGGCAAATCTTCCTGCTTGTTTGATATAATTGTCCTACAATTCAACACGTCCATTGGAGCGAAGGATGCAAGTAGAAAAGCAATCAAATTCGCTGATTAAACAGATACTGCGAACAATTTCAGAGGCTGGCCTGGTTCCCTTCCTGGCTATCATCACAGCAGTAATCGTTGGCGGCTTTATTATCATTATTGTCGGTGGAGATCCAATCCGGGCTTATGCAGGGTTGATCGAAGGTTCGTTTGGTTCAACGAAAGCATTAAGCGAAACTGCCGTTTGGGCAACGCCATATATCTTTGCAGGATTGGCAGTTGCCCTTGCTTTTAAGGGTGGCTTGTTCAATATCGGCGCAGAGGGACAACTGGCTGTTGGCGCTGTTTTTTCAGCTCTCATCGGTTACGCTCTGCCCGAATGGCTTGGCTTTGACCTGCCGACCATTATTCATCTTCCCCTGGCTATTCTCGTTGGCATGTTGATGGGCGGTCTTTGGGCGGGTATTGTCGGCTGGTTGAAAGCGTACACAGGTGGGCATGAAGTCATCAACACCATCATGATGAACTATATTGCCTTGAATACAACTTCTTTTCTATTGAATGGGGTTATGAAAGACCCAAGCCCCACAAATGTGATTGCCCGCACGCCTCTGATTGCGGAAAGCGCACGGATGCCGGAGATATTCGACGGCTTGCGAGTCCATTGGGGATTTGTGCTTGCCCTGTTGGCTGCCTTCCTGGTCTGGTGGTTGTTGAACAAAACCACACTTGGCTTTGAAATCCGCACGGTAGGGTTGAACCCGGATGCCGCAAAATATGCAGGTATTAATGTCAAACGTATCATTATTCTTACGATGGTTTTCTCAGGCGTGCTAGCCGGGCTGGCAGGCTCCATTGAAGTGACCGGCTTAAACTATCGCCACGAATTGGGATTCTCTATCGGTTACGGCTTTGATGCAATTGCAATTGCCCTGCTCGGGAAGTCACATCCGCTGGGCGTTGTGTTATCGGCCTTTCTCTTCGCGGCAATGCGTAACGGCGCGAGCCGTATGCAATTCCTGACGCAACTGCCAGTGGATTTAATATCCATGCTGCAGGCATTGATCCTGCTCTTTGTTGCGGCGGATGCAATCGTACGCTATATCTACCGCATCAAATCCAAGGGCGAGCGCGTTGTCCTCACACGCGGCTGGGGAGGCTAGGAAACATATATGGACTGGAAACGATTTAGCTTTATTGCCCTGATCATCGTCGTTCTATTTGGCGTGGTTATTATGGTTGGGCGCGTAAAACAGCCGCCTTTATTGATCATCACCAGCATGTTGGCAACAACTATCGCGGTAGCAACACCACTTACCCTGGGCGCACTTTCGGGTGTGTACTGCGAACGCGCAGGCGTGGTCAACATCGGTATCGAAGGCATGATGCTTACCGCTGCATTCTTCGGCTGGCTGGCCGCCATCTATACGTTTCACATCTTCGGTTTTGGGATCGGCATCAGCATCACACTGGGTGTGATCTTTGCCATTCTCACCGGAGCACTAATGGCCTTGCTCCACGCCATGCTCTCCATCACATTTAAAGTGGATCAGATCATTGGCGGAACAGTCATCAACATTCTTGCAGTCGGTTTGACAGGATTTTTGAACCGACAGTTATTCTTTGGTAAAGGCAGTGTCTTTGGGGGCAGTGTTCCCAACTCCCCCGGAGTTTTACCCACCATTCATATTCCACTCACAGAAATCTTCTCGTCAGTTTGCGGAACATCCACAGACTGCCTGGTAAATCTCACTGCCATCAATCGTGTATTTGACCAAAAGCCGATTGCCATGGGCGCGGTCCTCCTAGTCTTCATCTCTCACTATATCTTATTCAATACACGCTGGGGCCTACGAACACGCGCAGTAGGTGAGCATCCCCAAGCCGCAGATACGGTCGGTATCAATGTTGTAAAAATGCGCTATGCGAACGTGATCATTGGCGGAATGTTTGCCGGGCTTGCAGGCGCGTACTTCACTATCGAGTCGGTTCCGTCTTTTGAACCTCTGCTAACGAACGGACGCGGTTTTATTTCACTAGCCGCCATGATCTTTGGAAACTGGACCCCCATTGGCGCATGGGCCGCCGCGCTTGTTTTTGGTGCATCACAAGCGCTGTTGATCAACATGCAGATATATCGGGATGTCATTCCCCCTGCATGGGCATTCCTCCAGGAGTCATACATCGTGGGCCTGACCCCTTATATTCTCACTATGTTCATCCTCACTGGCATTATCGGCAAAACTACTCCTCCCGCCGCAGATGGCGTTCCGTACGAGAAATAGGAGACCGCCATGTCTGATTCCAAAATTGTTCTTGAAGCAAAAGGTATCACCAAACAATTTCCTGGTGTGCTCGCCAATGACAGCGTCGATTTTGACTTGCGCAAAGGTGAGATTCATGCCTTGCTCGGAGAGAACGGGGCAGGTAAAAGCACGCTGATGAATTTGCTTTACGGGTTGCATCACCCCGATAAAGGCGAGATCAGCGTCAACGGACAACCTGCCAAAATTCATTCTTCAAATGACTCCATCGCGCTCGGCATCGGCATGGTGCACCAACACTTTATGCTAATTCCGGTCTTCACCGTGGCAGAAAACGTTATGCTGGGGGATGAAACGGTCAAACGCGGCTCACTGGACCGTAATACTGTTGCAGCAAAAATCAATGAGATTTCCAAACAATATGGTCTCGATGTAGACCCAAATGCAATGGTTGGCACCTTGCCTGTGGGCATACAACAACGGGTTGAGATCGTTAAAACCCTCTATCGCAATGCGGAAATCGTAATCCTGGATGAGCCCACCGCAGTGCTCACCCCACAAGAGGCAGAAGACCTCTTCCGCATCATGCGTGACCTGACAGCGCGCGGTGTTTCCATCATCTTCATCACACACAAATTAAAAGAAGTCCTCGCTATAGCAGATCGCATCACCGTCATGCGCGCGGGGCGCGTTATCAACACAGTCAAGCCATCAGAAACAAATGAAGCACAATTAGCCAACATGATGGTTGGGCGGCAGGTAATCCTCACGGTGAACAAGAAAGATCATGAAGCAACAGAGGATTTCCTCAAAGTGGAAAATCTCACCGTGCGCGACCAGCGTGATCTGGAAACCGTTCACAACGTATCCTTCACTGTGCGCGGCGGCGAAGTGCTCGGCATCGCGGGCGTGCAAGGCAACGGGCAGACCGAGCTTTCAGAGGCGCTAACAGGCTTGCGCCATCCAACAAGCGGTAAAGTTTTCATCAGCGGACACGACGTTACCGGAAAACCACCTCGCATTATCACAGAAACGGGTCTTGCTCATATTCCCGAAGACCGCCAACGCCATGGCCTGGTTCTATCCTACACCGTTGCCGATAACCTGGTGCTTTGTGATTACTATCGCTCACCTTTCAGCCAGGGCGGCGTCATCCAACCCAAAGCGCTTGACGAAAACGCGCGCAAACTCATTAGTGCATTCGACGTCCGTACGCCATCACCCTTCGTAAATGCAGGCAAACTCTCAGGTGGCAACCAGCAGAAAGTAATCGTTGCGCGCGAACTCAGCCGCAATGTAAAACTCGTCATTGCCAATCAACCCACACGCGGCCTGGATGTCGGCTCAATTGAGTACATCCACAGCGAAATCATCAAAATGAGAGATCGAGGCGTCGCTGTCCTGCTCATCTCAGCAGAGTTGGATGAGATCATGGCTCTCTCAGACCGCATCGCAGTCATGTACCGCGGACAAATTGTTGCAATAGTGGAAGCAAAAAAGACCACACGTGAACAGCTTGGATTATGGATGGCTGGTGCACACGTGGAAGCTGCGTAAAATCCTGCTTCGTTCTCGACCTGAAACTGATTCCGCCAAACAGGAGTTTTCGCAACTCCTGTTTTGATTTAAGTAACGCAAGTTGCTACCTTTACTTCTTGAACTGCTTTTAATCGAGATTTTTAACGCAAAGTCGCCAAGGCGCAAAGATTCTATTGTTTTTTCTTGC
>NZ_JBXMTI010000155.1:0-21230 GCF_057083605.1 Candidatus Villigracilis sp.
CTTCTGGGAGCACATCACCAGCTATGTTGCCGGTTCTGAAGATTTGGATACAGCAATGCAGGCCATCGACGCGTCCTGGCCCAAGTAATATAGTAGCTAGCAAGTGAATTATGGGGTGAAAGGCAATGCTATTAATTTGCCTTTCACCCCAAAACTTTTTATCCTGTAATCAGCCAAAGGAGTTTTTTCCTGCGGGATAGTGATGCGCCACCCCGCTTTGAACCGACTGCCTTCCAAATAACAGAGTTCTTATCTTTACTCATTCTCTCTCTTCCTTATGCACCCCCCACCTCCAGGCACGGAGGTGGGGGACGGAGACGATTTTCCCTCAAACAGAGGAATTGATCCAAGGAGTAATACCATGTCTGAATATGCCCCCAGGCCTGAGCATAAATTTACTTTCGGCCTCTGGACTGTAGGCAACATTGGCCGCGACCCGTTCGGCGGCCCTGTCCGTGAACAAAAGACGCCCGCAGAACTCGTACGACTGCTTGGTGAGGTTGGAGCATATGGCGTCAACTTCCATGATAACGATCTGATCCCGATTGATGCCACACCAGCAGAAGCAGATGCGATTAAAAAGGATTTTCGCAAAGCGCTCTCCGATACTGGTGTCATCGTCCTAATGGCGACAACAAACCTGTTCAGTGATCCGGTCTTCAAAGATGGAGCTTTTACATCCAATGACCCGAAGGTGCGCGCCTACGCACTTCAAAAGACAATGATCGCCATTGACCTGGGCGTGGAGTTTGGTGCGAAGACCTATGTCTTCTGGGGCGGACGTGAAGGCACTGAAACTGATTCAAGCAAAAGCGCGGTTGAATCCATCAAACGATCCCGTGAAGCCATGAACTTCCTATGTGAATATGTAAAAGACAAAAAATATGACCTGAAATTCGCACTGGAAGCCAAGCCCAACGAACCTCGCGGGGATATTTACAACTCCACTACAGGACACATGCTGGCTTTCATTGAAACACTCGACCATCCCGAAATGGTAGGAGTCAACCCCGAAGTGGCGCACGAGCACATGTCAGGATTAAATTTCATGCACGGCGTTGCTCAGGCATGGGAAGCGGGGAAATTATTCCACATCGACCTCAATGATCAATATCCTGGCCGCTACGATCAGGATCTGCGCTTTGGTTCACGCGATATCAAGGCTGCCTTTTATCTCGTCAAGTTCTTGGAAGATGTGAAATACGATGGCCCGCGTCACTTCGATGCTCATGCCTATCGCACAGAAGATTACGAAGGCGTGAAGGATTTCGCGCGCGGTTGTATGCGCACCTATTCGATACTCAAAGATAAAGCCGCGCAATTTAACGTAGATAAAGAAGTGCAAGCCCTTCTGGCTGAGATCAATGCAGATGACGGCTCCATGAATCAATATTTTGGAAAATACAGCTCCGAAAAAGCCTCTGCATTGAAAGCACAATCCTTTGATCGCATTGCTCTTGGCAAACGCGGATTGAAATACGAACGTCTCGATCAATTGACCATCGATATTTTGCTCGGCGCAAGATAATCCGAAGATCACAAAATCGTAGTAACGACTTCAGTCGTTCTACTTCTACAGAGTATCGCATAATTTAGTAAACAAAAAGTTTTACTTTATTATGAGACAAGAGATAAAAAACGAGAGCGCCATGGACTCCATCAAACAATGTGCAAACAAAATAATTTCAGATATGAGTCTCGATGAGAAGCTTGCCCAGATTGAATCTTATTGGATGTACGACCTGCAAACCAAAGGTGAGCTGGATCAGGAAAAGATTTCAAACAAACTAAAGCATGGCATTGGGCAGATCACGCGTATTGCGGGCGTATCGACGCTTGCCCAAACTATGACCGCTGTTCAATAAACTTGCGGGGTGACTCAATGACATCCACATACCAAACTGGCGACATGGAAACTATAAGTTTTTTAGGGCAGGATTGCTGTTCATTAGTGAATGAGTCATTGAAGCTATTGGTTACTCAATCAGTTGGACCGCGCATTTCATCTTTGAGGTTTGCTGGTGGCGAAAATTTACTGGCAGAGCTATCCGATTTTGTAACAGATTGCCCCGGTACTGGAACATATCATTTCTATGGTGGACATCGTTTTTGGCATTCGCCAGAGGAACCTCGTCGTACTTATCTCCCCGATGATTCTCCCGTTGAGATCATTCCCGTTGAGAACGGATTATTGGTAACGCAAGATGTGGAAACCCAGACCGGCTTGCAGAAATCGATGGAAATTCGTTTTCCAGAAACAGCGTCACAAGTTGTGATTACACATCGTTTGTCCAATCATAGTCTGTGGCCGGTCACCTGCTCGCCGTGGGCCATTACACAATTCAAGACCGGGGGAGTTGCAATATTGCCACAGAATTGCAAAGACACAGGTGTGTTGCCCAATCGTTCGTTAACACTCTGGCCTTACACGAATTTATCTAACCCAAATGTGAGTTGGGGACAGAACTATATTTTGGTGCGCGCGGAGATGAACGAAGCTTTCAAAGTTGGGTTCCCGAATCCGCGGGGCTGGCTGGCGTATTGGCTCAATGAAACACTTTTTGTAAAACGTGCAGGCTATGATGCGAATTCGCGTTATTATGATTTTGGCAGTTCGAGCGAATGTTATTGCAATCATCAATTCATTGAACTGGAAACCCTCTCGCCGATCGAAACGATCGCTCCCGGCGCAACCGCGATGCATGAAGAAAGATGGGAACTCTATGGTGGAATTGATCGCCCTCGCAATGAAAAGGATGTGCAAGCGATTGTGGAGAAATTGGGATTGGAATAATGACAGTCCGCTCTCTGCGCCGGGGATGGCGCGGAGATTGCTCGAAAGCGCCGCCGAGGACGGCGGCTTGAGCTGCACTAGTTTAGATTGGAATAATGACTATGGATTACTTTCTCGGTATCGATACATCCACCACATCCAGTAAGGCATTATTGATTGACTTGCGTGGGGAGGTGATTGCAGTCGCATCCTCGCCTCATACGCTTCAAACGCCAAAGCCCCTCTGGTCGGAGCAGAATCCGCTTGAGTGGTGGGATGCGGTGGCAGCGAGTATTAAGTCCGTTTTGGAAAAAGCAGGTGTGAGCGGGGAAAGGGTCGCCGCCATCGGTTTGACGGGGCAAATGCATGGGCTTGTCCTGCTCGATGAAGCGGGCAATGTGCTGCGTCCTGCCATCCTGTGGAATGACCAGCGCACGCAGAGTCAATGCGATGAAATTCATCGACGAATTGGAAAAGAAAAATTTATTCAAATCACGGGCAATGTTGCGCTGACGGGTTTCACCGCGCCGAAGATCTTATGGGTGCAGGAAAACGAGCCCGAGGTGTATGCGAAGGCCAGGCATGTTTTGCTGCCGAAGGATTACATCCGCCTGAAGTTGACAGGTGAGTATGCGATGGATAAGGCGGATGGTGCGGGCACGGTTCTGTTTGATTTGAAAGCGCGTGATTGGTCTGCTGAAGTTTTGGATGCGTTGGGCATTGATAAGTCTTGGATGCCGCACACGTTTGAAGGAACTGAATTTACGGGGCATATCACCGAAGAAGCCGCTTCGATCACTGGACTGAAAGTTGGTACGCCCGTCGCGGCAGGCGGCGGTGACCAGGCTGCGCAGGCGGTGGGTGTGGGCGCGGTGGAAGCGGGTATTGTCGGGCTGACAGTCGGAACAAGCGGCGTGATTTTCGCAACGACTCCATCGGCGTTGATCGAACCCGAGGGAAGGCTTCACGCGTTTTGCCATGCGGTGCCTGGCATGTGGCACTTTATGGGCGTGATGCTTTCGGCAGCGGGCAGCCTACAATGGTATCGCGACACGCTTGCACCTGAGATGAGTTTTGATGATCTCGTGAAGGAAGCAGAGTCTACTCCTGCGGGATGCGAAGGTTTGTTGTTTCTTCCGTATCTGAGCGGCGAACGCACACCTTATCCTGATCCGTTGGCACGCGGTTCATTCATTGGATTAACTCTTCGTCACACGCGCGCGCACATGACGCGTGCCGTGTTGGAAGGCGTTGCTTTTGGTTTGAAGGATAGCTTCACGTTGATCCAAAATGCTGGCCTTGGAGAGATTACACAAGTCCGCGCTTCTGGCGGCGGGACGAAGGGTGCGCTGTGGCGACAAATTCTCGCTTCTGTCTTGGAAGCAGAGTTGGTCACGGTGAATACATCTGAAGGTGCAGCGTTTGGCGCGGCGCTTCTTGCAGGTGTTGGCGCAGGTGCTTGGGCAGACGTTCCAACGGCGTGCAAGGAAACTATCCGCATTACTGGGCAGACACTGCCCGATGATGAGCAAGTAAAGATTTATCGAAAGATGTATCCGCTTTATCAAGAGTTGTATCCAACGTTGAAAACAAGTTTTGAGAAGTTGAGTTCTACTTAATCTCGTCATTGCAAGGGGATGCTTTTCGCACGACACTTGCACCGCACTGAGTTTGTTGCAGTGCGGTGAGCAATCTCCAACTATGTATGAGATTGCTTCGTCGGGAAGAACACCCTCCTCGCAATGACGTAGCCAATGAGGTTATTATGCGTTATGGTCATTTTGATGATTCCAGTCGTGAATATGTCATTGAAACCCCTGAAACTCCTTTGCCATGGATCAACTATCTCGGCAGTGAATCCTATTTTGGATTGATCTCCAACACCGCAGGCGGATATTCTTTTTACAAGGATGCACGCCTGCGACGTTTGACTCGCTATCGCTATAATAACGCTCCACTGGATTCTGGCGGCCGTTACATTTATCTGCGCGATAACAACGCCTCGGACTCCGCCCGAACATGGTCCCCAACCTGGATGCCGACTCGTACGCCTCTGGATTTCTACGAATGTCGTCACGGCTTGGGCTACACCAGCATTCGCTCAAAATTGGCGGGAATCGAATCACAAACCCGGTACTTTGTGCCATTGGGTGAGAATCTTGAAATCTGGGAATTGACACTCACCAACCAGCGTGTCGAAGTTGCGGACTTATCCGTCTTCTCTGCGATTGAGTTCAACCTTTGGGACGCGATGGATGACGCAACAAATTTCCAGCGCAATTATTCCATTGGTCAGGTCGAGGTTGTCGACGAT
Source organism: Candidatus Villigracilis sp. (assembly GCF_057083605.1). Taxonomy (NCBI): domain Bacteria; kingdom Bacillati; phylum Chloroflexota; class Anaerolineae; order Anaerolineales; family Candidatus Villigracilaceae; genus Candidatus Villigracilis; species Candidatus Villigracilis sp. The sequence continues at coordinate 5,088 of NZ_JBXMTI010000155.1, forward strand.
GTGATCTATCACAAGACCGAATACCGCGAACGCCGCAACCACTTTGCTTATTTTGCCTGCTCTGAAAAACTGACTGGCTTTGATACCCAGCGCGATGATTTCCTCGGTTCGTATCGCGGTTGGGATTCTCCGAAAGTTGTAGAAGTTGGTCAATCGGCAAACTCAATCACACATGGCTGGCAGCCAATTGGCTCGCACCATGTCAAAGTGCAGTTAAAGGTAGGGGAACAGAAAAAGATCATTTTCATCCTCGGGTATCACGAGAATCCGAAGGATGCGAAATTCGATCCTCCTGAATCTCAGACAATCAACAAGCGCACCGTGCTTCCAATCATTTCCAAATATTTGAAAGCTGATGAAGTTGAAAAGGCGTTTCAGGCTTTGCGCGTTCACTGGGAAGGGTTGCTTGAGAAATTTCAAGTAAGCACGCCCGATGTGCATACCAATCGCATGGTTAATATTTGGAATGCATATCAGACCATGATTACCTTCAACATGAGTCGCTCAGCTTCATATTTTGAAAGCGGCATCGGGCGCGGAATGGGATTCCGTGACTCGGCACAGGATTTGCTCGGTTTCGTTCATCTCATCCCTGAGAGGGCGCGTGAGCGCATTTTGGATATCGCGGCCACACAGCTTGAGACAGGCGGCGCGTATCATCAATACCAACCGCTGACCAAACGCGGTAATAATGACGTTGGCTCAGGTTTCAATGACGATCCGTTATGGCTGGTATTGGCCGTGACGGCGTACGTCAAAGAGACGGGCGACTTCAGTATTCTCAACGAGCAGGTCCCTTACGATAACAAGCCAGGTTCCGAAGAAGCTCTGTACGGACATTTACAGCGTTCCATTCAATACACACTGGATCGTCTTGGCCCGCATCAACTTCCGCTCATTGGCCGCGCGGATTGGAACGATTGCCTGAATCTGAATTGTTTTTCAGATACGCCAGGTCAATCCTTCCAGACAACAACCAATAAAGATGGCAAGGTGGCGGAGAGTGTCTTCATCGCTGGGTTGTTTGTTTTGGCGGCGAAGGAAATGATAGAGCTAAGTAGAAAGTGGAAAGTGGATTTCTCCACTCACCACTTTCCACTTTCCATCACTGACTTGCAAACTGCCTGCGAAAAAATGGAATCCACCATCTGGGCCGCAGGTTGGGATGGAGATTGGTTCCGCCGCGCGTATGATGATTTTAGTCACGTGCTGGGTTCAAAAGAAAATGATGAAGGAAAGATTTTCATCGAGCCGCAAGGGATTTGTGTGATGGCAGGTTTGGGCGTTGAAGATGGACGTGCCGTAAAAGCAATGAATTCTGTTGGTGAACATCTGGCTACGCCGCATGGCATCGTTTTGCAGCAGCCTGCTTTTAGCAAATATTATTTGCATTTGGGTGAGATCTCATCATATCCTCCGGGCTATAAAGAGAATGCGGGAATCTTCTGTCATACCAATCCGTGGGTGATGATCTCAGAAGCGAAGATCGGGCGCGGGGATAAGGCGCACGATTATTATTCGCGCATCAATCCATCAGCGCGTGAAGAGATCGGCGAGCTGCATCGCTGCGAACCGTATGTCTATGCCCAGATGATCGCGGGCAGGGATGCGGCCACACACGGTGAGGCAAAAAATTCCTGGCTCACTGGCACTGCCGCGTGGAATTATGTCGCCATCACGCAGTGGATACTGGGCATTCGCCCCACGTATGACGGCTTGCAGGTTGCGCCGGTTGTCCCGTCAGCGTGGGGGAACTTTGAGGTGGCTCGCAGTTATCGGGGAGTCCGATACGTTATTCAGGCGGAGAGAAAAGGCCCGGGCAACAGAATCCAGCTTGAGGTGGATGGAAAGTCCATTGACGGGAACATCATCCCGCTGCCTGCTGATAATGTAAAAGAAGTTTGTGTGCGTGTTACGATTCTATAAAGCCTCATTGGAGAATAACAATGGATAAGAAATTATTTCAACTTCCAAGCGACTTTGTTTGGGGCGCTGCAACTGCGTCCTATCAAATTGAGGGTGCATGGAATGAGGATGAAAAAGGCGAAAGCATTTGGGATCGGTTTAGTTATACGCCCAACTTGAAACGAAGGCTTTGGCGATATACTCAGACTCAACAGTGGTTCTCATAAAAAGGATTTCTTTACCGTGCATTCTATGAGTTGATGTCGTTGCGAGCCGCCGCTTTTGTACTTTGGCGGCGAAGCAATCTCATTATTCCCTAAAACAGGGGATTGCTTCGTCGGGCAGAGCAAAGCCCTCCTCGCAATGACATTTGTACGGTGGAGAAAAAGGATAAGCAAATGCTAAAACGGACTTTGGGCAAAAGCAAATTGGAAGTTAGTGCGTTGGGTATGGGATGCTGGGCAATCGGCGGCCCGTGGACCTGGGCGCAGCCGGGGAATGAACCCTTCCCTGCAGGCTGGGGAAACACAGATGATGACGAATCCATTCGCGCGATTCATGCCGCCCTGGAGATGGGAGTCAACTTCTTTGACACTGCCGCGAATTACGGAGCAGGTCATAGCGAAATCGTTTTGGGACGAGCATTAAAAGGCAAACGCGATAAAGTAGTGATCGCTACCAAGTTCGGGCATATCGTCAACGAGAAAGAAAAAACGGTTTACGGCGATTCCGATCAGATCATCAAGAATGTGCGGAAGGATGTGGAGAACAGCCTGCGCCGTTTACAAACCGATTTCATTGACATCTATCAATTGCACGAAGGCGGGCATGACCCCAAGCTGGCTTTGGAGTTGCAAGTGGTTTTGGAAGAGTTGGTATCCGCAGGCAAGATCCGCTGGTATGGTTGGAGCACAGATGTGGTTGATAGTGCTCGCGAATTTGCGGCTGGCACACATTGCACCTCCACTCAATTCCGTTTGAATGCCATCTATGACAACGCTGACATGCGCAAAGTTTGCGCAGACTTTGATCTGGCAGGCATCAATAAGGACCCGCTCAACAAAGGCATCTTGACAGGCAAGTTCAGCTCGACTTCCACATTCCCTGAAAACGATATCCGCTCACGAGCAAATTTTTCCGACCCTGAGATGGTCAAACGCTTGAATATAGTGAACGAAATCCGCGACATCCTCACCTCCAACGGGCGGACAATGGCGCAGGGCGCACTGGCATATATTTGGGCATTGGATGAACGCATGGTTCCCATTCCAGGATTCAAATCTGTGAAGCAGGTGAAAGATAACGCGGGCGCAATGGAATTCGGTCCGTTGATGGATGCGCAGGTGAAGGAGATTCAATCCATTGTTGGGAAGTATGAGTTGAAAAACTGAAACAAAATAGCGTGAGCCTGACGTTTTTGTCATAGGTGGCAAAGCCGTGTGAGCGTGTGGTCTGAGAATTTGAGGAGAAGATGGAACGAAGGGGCGAGAGAAGATGATAAAAGGTAGTTTAATAAAGCAAAAACAAAATGAGACAGACAATTGTCTGTCTCATTTTGTTTTTCTAAAACATCATTATTTCTTTCCCGAATTAAATCGCACCAATCTATCCCAATCAATCCTGCCTTCTACACAGAAGTCATCCATAAATTCTTGAGTGAAGAGATTTAATATTCGAGAATATTCAGTGAAAAATTCTTCGTTACGTTCTTTTGACCTATGGCCAAGTGGTTCAACTATATCTACAAACAGACTGTCATTTCCAGAAATAAATTCCCAAAATTCTTGGCCACAAAGTTTTAGATAATCAACTTTATCGGGTTGATTATCTCGCCCGTAACAACATCCATTTACTGCTTGTATATTTGCCTTATTGTTGCTTGTTCGTAAAATTCGTTTAGCCTGCTTGAAATTGTCCACCATTCGCTTGATTTGACTGCTATTGCCCCAATTGGGTCCAGATTTCACAGCGACAATGTATATAACATTCTCTCGCGTAAATTCTAAATCAATTCCTTCAGCGGAAGATTTTCTTCCTCCAAAAACCATGCCACATACAAATATGGCGAGTTTTTCCAAGAACTCGCCAAAAATAGTTTCTTCCTGTGAAGATAAATGGGCATCGAGAATAAGTTTTACTAAATCGTGAGCGTCGTTTATGTTTTTTGCTTTGAAGAGGTATGGATTTTTCCTATTCAAAACCTGAGTTAATTTCAAACTCTGGAGACTGCCAGCGCGACGCTCATGGAACTCTCCAATGTTACCTTCAACAAAATCAACGACGTCATTTAGATTTATTGGTCGCATATTTTCCCTTCTTTTCAAGTAAAGCCATTTGCGCGGGGCGTGTTTCCACAGCAGACTTCACACTTTGTTGAACTACCTTGAAATACTCAGGTAGGATTTCAATTCCTACTGCATTTCGTTCCATGCGTTGAGCAACAAAAACAGTTGTGCCTGAGCCCATAAATGGGTCTAAAACACAATCGCCTTTTTTAGTAAACAGCTTAATAAACCATTCTGGCAAATCTTCTGGAAAAACAGCACTATGGTTTCTGTTTTTTGTTTCGGTCGCCATGTGCAATACATTTGCAGGGTAGGCTTTTTCTCGCCCTATCCAGTTTGAAATTTTTTTTCCAAAGCCACTACCAACGCGGGAAGGGTCCCGCACCTTATCTGTTTCACTTAAGTTTTTAAGTCGCCTATTTGCCCAATCTCCCATTGGAACCATAACTTCATCTTGATACATGTGGAAGTGTCGGTTTTTATTAAACTGCAACAATCTTTCCCACGAATCACGAAAACGATTCGGCCACTTGCCAGGATAGGAATTTTTCTTATGCCAAATAAACTCTTCTGTCCAAAGCCATCCTTGTTTACGCATTTCCAAAATAAGCTCAATCACATAAGTATGACGTTCTCCACTTACTACCTTTTCTTTTATGTTCAAGACAAAAGTACCGGTTGGCTTTAAGACGCGTAACAATTCTCCTGAAATGGGTAGAAACCATTCCACGTACTTTTCTGGACGAACTCCACCATAGGTATGCGAGCGGCTATCTGCATATGGTGGTGATGTAAATATCAAATCAATGGAATTATCTTTGAGTTTTTTGAGTTCTTCGCGGCAATCACCAAGCATTAAATGAGCTTCGACATGTTTCATGGAATAGATTATACCCTTACACATTAGATTGATATTCTCACAGATACTATTTGGTTTGGTGAGAGTCCGTGCGGGAGGAAAGATGAATAAAAATTTGAGAGACAAAGAGAGATTTTGAAAGTCCACACACTTTAAAATCCGATCCAGAAACGCGAAACCAATATCACGAACAAATGGAGGCAAACATGATGGATCAGATTTTCGACTGGTGCGTGAATGTATTGATTTATTGGGCAAACATCTTTGGCATTACGTATAAAGAGATCAATGTCTGGGTTTTTGTCATCATCTGGCCTATATTGACTATTACATTGGTTGTCATTATCGTGAGGCAGCGAAAAAGAATCCAACAACTCTCAAAACAGAAGTAACACCAGATGTTATTGCATGAGTCTACGCCGGGAGGGGTTACAAACGGGACTCCGCTTCCTTTGCAATGGCTCTTTCTTTCTTCCTCTCCAGCATACCGCGGACTCGGGCGTGCCTTTCCCTGGTCAACGGGTAGAACCACGCCATCGCTACTGCGCTGAATAGAAGCAATGTTCCCAAAGGCCCGATCAAAAAGCGAATAGCTTGTAACGTGGGTGCAGATTGAGAAAATTGTGTCGCGCCAACGGGAGGAGATTGATATCCGAACCAGCCAAGGGTTTGCAGGGCAATGAAGATCGCCAGGGCACCGGTCAACTTGCGGACAAAATTTTTGACGCCGTAATAGATCCCCTCGCGGCGGCGGCCCGTGCGCAATTCGTCCCATTCGATTACATCCGGGAAAATGGCATCGGGTAAAACGTGCGCTGTTGAGACGCTGATGCCTGCCATAACGGCCAGCACAAGGATGTAAGTGATCTGCCCCGGTTGAATGGAATAGATCAAGAGTTGCACGAGTGCCCAAAAGGTCATACCGATAATGTAGGCCCGCTGTTTTCCAAGCTTGCGCGCCAGCCAAACCCAAAACGGCAGGACGATGACCGAGGTCACCAGCAGACAGGCAAAGACGGCTGACTCAAGCGAAAGTCCGAGCGCCTTTTGAAGCAGGTTGCCATCCGCAACCCAGTAAGCCAGAAAGAATGGCAATGCCAATGCAACCAGGTCGAAGGTGATCCAATTGAGCATATACAGGGCGGTTGCAAATCGGAAGGGAACATTTTCCCATGAGGTGCGTAAAGTTTGTAAAAACGGAATCTTGGGTTCAGCCACGTCATCAGCGTTGCCGCGTTCGCGTACAACTGCAAAGATCACAAAAAATGGGATGATGGCTAATCCGCCAAATAACGCAGAGACAATGAAGTATCCCTGCTGTTGAGTCGCACCGCCTGCCAGAACCGCATCCACAATGGATGGCGCAGCAACTGCGGTAGCCAGTGAAGCCAGTAGGTTGAAGAACATACGGTAGCCGCTCAAACTGGTTCGCTCATCGTAGTCAGATGTCATTTCTGGGGTCAGAGAATAAAACGGAATGGATACCAGAGTCTGAAGTGTGTCGCTCAACATAAAGGTCAGGCAGACGGTGGCGGCCAGCAGGTATTGATTTTCAAACGGCGGTGCCCACCATAGAGCGACGAAGCTCAACCCGAATGGAATTGAAAAAAGTAAAAGGAATGGACGCCGTCGTCCCCAACGTGAACGCACGCGATCACTGATCGTGCCGATGATCGGATCATTGATCGCATCCCAGATAATGCCGATCAATGCCGCGAAGGAAGCCAGGCGCGGCTCCAGCCCCACCACGTCTGTCAGAAAGATTGCATAAAATACCTGACGAAGCGTTCCGAAACTGGCCAGGCTCCAATCACCGGTGCCGTAGGCCAGCTTTGTCCAAAATGGAAGATAACCCTGCTTGATGTTTGTGGTCATATTTTTTCCTTTGGCGAGATTTATGTCGCTGCGAGCGGTTTATGCGAAGCAGTCTCCTCATCGCAATAGGAGATTGCTTCGTCGAGAAGAACACTCTCCTCGCAACGACATCATTTTTTATAACGCGTCATCCCATCCAGTAAGTCCAACACCATTTCTTTCAAATCTCCTCGATTTGGAAGTGAACCAATCAGACCGTACATGGGAGCCATCTTGCTCGGAAGCCCGCTTCCACCTCCGATCAAGCCTGATACTTTTTCCATCAAACTTGTGACCCACACTTCGGGCAGGATCCGCACCAGGAAATTAGCGATCTTGATCAACCATGCGTTGGCTGTCTTCTCAAAACTTGGCTTGCGAATGGCGTGTGCCGCATCAGTTAAATCGCTAAGGAATTCATCCACTACACTGACGTGACCAAACTGCACAGTCATATGCAACGTCGGCGGAAACTGTTGACGATCAAGATGCCAGTTGCGCTTCGTCAGTTCGTCGGCCAGGGAATATACATCCAGCCCATCGGAGCCAATCGCGAACACGCTCATCTCTGGGTTGCTGATAACTTTTAATCCGGGCGTGGCATTCACACCCTCCTGTAAACGATGTGTGACTTTCATAACGAGATCGGTCATTTCAAGATAACCAGATTCTCCCAGATAATTTAACACCGCCCATGCCGCCGCTATCGGAGCGCCCGGGCGTGTGCCTCCCATCGCCGGTGACGGATAAATTCCGCCCGGCCAATCGGTATGAACAAACATTTGAAAACGGCGTAATTCCGCTGTCTTATATAAAATGACGGATGCACCTTTAGCTGCATAGGCATACTTGTGCAAGTCCGCGGAAATTGAGGTTACACCGGGAACTGATAGATCAAAGTGGGGAACGCGGTAGCCGAGTTTGCGTACGAAGGGCAGCATGAAACCGCCAACGCAAGCATCCGTGTGAAAGAGGATGCCGTGTTCTTGGGCAATTGCTGCCAACTCGCGGATCGGATCCACCACCCCATGCGGGTACGCCGGGGCAGAACCGATCATCAGGATGGTATTGGCAGTTACAGCTTTTCGCGCAGATTCTACGTCGGCGCGGTAATCAGCCCGAACGGGGATATGAACCGACTTCACTCCAAAATACTCTGCTGCCTTTTCAAAAGCTGGATGTCCTGTAATGGGCAGGATCATCTCCGGCTGTTTGATCTCAGGGTGATTTTTACGTGCCCAATCACGAGCGGTCTTGACCGTCATCAAAAGGGATTCTGTTCCCCCGGAAGTGACTGTCCCTGCGGCATTATCATCACCACCCAGAAGTGAGGCTGCCATCGCAACGATCTCTGTTTCAAATTTTCGCAGTGATGGGAAGGCGGTGGGGTTCAAACCATTCTCGGAGAAAAATAAAAGAGACGCTTCTTTCAGCAGATCATCTACATCTTTGCCAGCGTGATAGACGAGACTGAAAGCGCGTCCCTTTTGCCATTGCACATCATGGTCGCGTGCGGCACGCATGGCTGCAAGGACTTCATCTTTTGATTTTCCAGTGGAGGGGAATGGGAGCGTCATTCGAATAGTTTAACATGCTTCTTCTTCATTTCAGATTGAGGGGAAATGAGAAATGAAACCATTTTGCACAAAAAGACTCCGAATTATTTCAGGGCTTTTTGGATTTAACTCAATTGCAATCCCTTATAATCACCTCATGTTCAAGCTCAAACAACACTTCCTCCTCGACCCATCTGTCACCTTTCTAAACCATGGTTCATTCGGCGCAACTCCCAAACCTGTTTTCAAAGAATATCAACGCTGGCAGCGTGAACTTGAGAATCAGCCCGTTGAATTCCTCGGCAGGCGTCACAATGACCTCATGCGCAACTCACGCGAAGCGCTTGCAAAATACCTCGGCACTTGTGCCGAGAATTTGGTCTATGCTCAAAATGTGACAATTGCCTTGAACATCGTGGCGCACTCACTGGAGTTGGGTGTTGGTGATGAGGTCTTGTCTACCAATCATGAATATGGTGCAATGGATCGCACCTGGCGTTTTCTATCAAAAGAACGTGGCTTCACGTATGTCAATCAACCTGTTGATCTAACTTCGCAGGATGCCTTCATAGAATCTTTTTGGAAAGGTGTAACACCACGAACTCGTGTCCTGTTTCTTAGCCATATTACTTCGCCAACGGCCACGATCTTTCCTGTTGGAAAAATCATTCAACTTGCGCACGCGAAAGGCATCCTCACCATCATTGATGGCGCGCATGTGGCGGGTCAATTGCCGCTTCAACTTGATTCGCTCGGCGCCGATTTCTATGCTGGAAATTTGCATAAATGGCTTTGTAGTCCGAAGGGTGTTGGCTTTTTGTATGCGCGGCCTGAAGTTCAGCATTTGCTCAAGCCCTTGGTCGTTTCGTGGGGATATGAATCCGAGACACCGAGCGGCTCCACTTTCATCGATCATCACGAGTGGTGGGGCACGCGTGACATCGCGGCGTTTTTATCCGTCCCTGCGGCAATTGAATTTCAGCAGCAGCATGATTGGGACAAAGTCCGAAGCGCCTGCCATCAATTGGCATGTGACACTTGGCGAAGGATCAACACATTAACGGGATTGACTCCGCTTCATCCCTCCGCCGAAAGCTGGTTCGCCCAAATGACAGTTTCTCGGCTCCCGGCAGATACCGACATCCTGGCCTTCAAGCAAAGGCTTTACGACGAATATCGCATCGAAATCCCATTGTTCGAGTGGCACGAGTACAAGTTAATGCGCCTCTCTGTACAGGGATACAACTCACAACGTGATATGGATACCCTGCTCAAAGCCCTAGAAGGAATGATCGCCTGATTCTTCGCAAACATATTTTCAGCTTCCTATTATTTTCCATACTGAATTTTCAAGTATGATAGGTTGTACGGAGGCACTGATATGAAACTCGTTCTGAAAAGTATTTTCATCTTATTGTTAATTTCAATCTTCATCTCGGCTTGTGGCGGCGGCACTGCAACTGAACAGCCAGCCCTTGAGGAGTTGTTGACTGCCAGCGTTGGCACGATGGTCCATTCTTTTTTTGAAACACAGACCGCCATGTACACGCCGCAAACCGCTACGCCCATCTCAACGCCCACATTTTTACCGACCTTCACACCCTTTCCATCTCCTACTTTCGCGTCACCCTCAGCCACTGTGGTTTATTTCGCGCCAGCAATCAACACATTCACACCCGGTGCGCCAACTACTACAGGCACACCGGCGACTGCAACGGTAAATGCAAATGCATTGGCCTATGGGTGCAACAACCTGGCTTTTATCCGCGATGTGAGCGTGCCGGCTGGAACGGTGTTCCAAAAAGATGAGGAATTTACCAAGACCTGGAAGGTGCAAAATACAGGCACATGTGAATGGTTGTATCGCTACAAGTTGGTTCTGCTCTCGGGTGGTGATGGCCTGGACGCTTCAGGCGATCATATCGACAGGGTAGTAACAGTTTGGGATTGGGCTGAGGTTTCGATCCATGTAACCGCACCTAAAAAAGCCGGTACCCATACCAGCTACTGGCGTATGGCAGATGGCGACGGACACATGTTTGGCGCAACTTTGACCCTTTCCTTCGTAGTGGCTGACTAAGCCGCTTGATATTGAATAAATGCAGACTCCTGCCTCACACAAATCGGATTTCTATATGAGAAAGCCGATAAGCTATATTATGTTGCTGGCGCTTCTCTCGCTAACCATTAGCCTGATTCCTACAACCGAAGCTTCTGCGAATTCCCCGGCGCAAACCCAGATCACTACGCCCGGTCAGCTTATTGAAGCCGTGAATAGCTTGCGCCTCTCATACGGATTGCCACCTCTGGCTACACATCCCATCTTGATGCAAACCGCGCAATCACAAGCTGATTACATGGCGGCTACCGGGCAGGTGACCCATTCGCGCCCGGGTGGAATCACTTATACCCAGCAATTGCTTTCACTTGGCTTTCCGCTTTCAGGTGACCTGTCCCTCGGCGGGTTTCGTGCAGAAAATATTTTGAGCAGTAGCGGCCCTCTCGCATGGGATGGCGTCCCGCTGGGTTGGCAGGATGAACAACACATGAATACCATGCTTTCGCAAAACTACACTCATATTGGCGCAGGCGTTTCGCAAGGCGCAGATGGCTATTTCTATGCAGTCGATACCGCCGCCGCAACTGGCAGCGGCCAAATGCAGAGTAGTGCATCCGCAATTCTCACCAGCGTCCCCGGCGGATCTGCAGCGGCAGCGGGAGTTAGTCAATACATGATTCCCGTGGTCATGAGCACTGCACGCCCGGATGGAGATGTTTTCCATAAAGTGCAATATGGTCAAACTTTGTGGAGCATCGCCATTACTTACGGCACAACCATCAAGAATATCCAGGCTTTGAACAACCTGGGCGAAGACCTGGTCGTATATCAAGGGCAACTATTATTGGTACAAAAAGCGGCTACACAACCAGCCCCACTGGTTCCTACATCAACTGCCATGCCCGAACTTACGATAACACCAGTATTAACAATCACAACCATCTCTGCCTCTACTATATCTGCCATGGCTTTCCCAACGGACTTGTACCCAACCTCCATACCAGAGGTTGTTGTGGAAATTGCAGAACCAATTTCATCTCCCGCATCATCCCAGTTTCTGGTTGTTCTTTTGATCCTCGCGGCATTTATAGGTGCAGGTGTGGCCGTCTGGTTGATCCGCGACCCGAATTGATATAAACAGGTATTCTCTTGTTGTGGTGTGCTTCGTCCTGAGCGGAGCCGCACGTTCTTGATCTTGTGCGGCGAAGTCGAAGGATAGGTTTAAGCGAAAATTTGGTAAATACTGGATAAGGTAAAATCCTTTCCGTTCGGCTTGTCTATAAAATAGTGTAAAGAAAGGTTTGTCTACACCGTATCGCATAATTTTCTAGACAGGAGATGTAATATTCACTTGCAATTTACAGCAAAAAGTTCATTGATTGATGAGGCAGGCGATAATTAACATGGATATTTCATTGGCATTAGGCGGTGGCGGGGCTAAGGGAAATTCCCATATCGGCGTACTTCGCCGGCTTGAAAAAGAAGGTTTTAGAATCCGTTCGATTGCAGGCACAAGCTTTGGCGGGCTTGTCGGTGTTTTGTACGCGGCTGGTCATTCGCCGCAGGATATTCAATCCATTTTTGAGTCGGTTGACCAAACCCGCATATACGGACATGGCAGCGGTGATGGTCCCTCTTTATGGGGTTTTGCAGGGGTTCGCAAGCTGCTTGAAAGAGTATTGGGAGATAAAACATTTGATGATCTACGCATCCCTTGCGCGGTGACGGCGGTGGATCTAAAGACTGGAACCGAGGTAAGCCTCGCTGAAGGACGTCTGAAAGAAGCAGTCCTTGCAACGATTGCCCTGCCTGGAATTTTCCCTCCAAGCTATTTAAACAGTTGGGAGTTGGTGGATGGCGGTGTATTGAACCCTGTCCCGGTTTCCGTGGCACGTACATTGTCGCCTGATTTGCCGGTTGTTGCGGTAGTGCTCAACGTTCCCATGGATCAACCGGTGCGCGGATATGCCTTTCATGTGCCAAGCATCCTGCCGCGCCCTATTGCCGAACGCCTGACTCGTATTTCCCTGGCACAGTCTCTCGATATTTTTCTACGCTCAGTCGATGTCAGCAGCCGTGCTGTAGCGCACCTGCGTTTGCAATTGGATAAACCCGATGTCATTATCCGCCCGGCGGTGTACGATATCGATATACTTGATAAAGTAGTGATCGCTGATGTGGCGCAGCTTGGTGAGTTGGCCGTTGAAGAAGTTTTGCCGCAGCTCAAGCGTGTTGTTTCATGGCAGAATCGTCTCGGCAGAGCCATTTTTGGATCAAATTAATGGGCCGTGATTTACGCAAATACGTGAAGGACACCAACACGCGCATTTTGATCGGCGCGTTCCTTTTGTTATTTATTATCGGCCTTGGTTTGATCTGGGCCATCTATGGATTTGGCGCGGCCGTTTCTGGTTTCCTTTGTTTGCTTGGCGCGTTGATTCCCATTGCTTTAATTTTCCTTGCCTTATTCGGACTGGATTGGATCGTAAAACGTGCAAACCGAGATTAACACCGAACTAATTGAATTTAATAAATGGACGCTGCGCATTCGCCCTTCGCAATCTGCAAAGCCGCGTTTGCTGCTCCTCATTCATGGTTGGACGGGCGATGAAAACTCAATGTGGGTTTTCACTCGTGGACTCTCGCCCAATTATTGGATGCTTGCGCCGCGTGCGCCTCATTCTGCCGACCCAGCTGGATTTTCGTGGCGTTCGCTTCAACCTGGGACTTTTGGTGTGCCCAGCCTCGAAAAGCTTTTACCCGCAGCTGAGGCGCTGATCCGCTTAATTGACGAGTACTCAGCTTCGGTTAAGTTGGAAGCGAAGCAATTCGACTTAATGGGATTCAGCCAGGGCGCGGCAATGGTCAATGTGATTGGAATGTTGTATCCGCATAGAGTCGGCAAGATGGGTGTGCTGGCGGGGTTTGTGTCGCCTGGCTTGGACGATTTGATTTCCAAAAAGCCGCTTGTCGGGAAAAATATTTTTGTTGCGCATGGCACGCAAGATAAAATGGTTCCTATTGATCTTGCGCGCACTTCGGTTGGATTGCTGGAGCAAGCCGGTGCGCAGGTGACATATTGCGAAGATGAGGTCGGCCATAAGTTGAGTGCCAAATGTTTGCGTGCACTTGAAAGTTATCTCGCTTCTTCCGCTGGGGAATAAGAGGCGCGGGCAAGATTAATTTATGCTCACGCCGTTGTTGACGCTGATATTATTTGCAAGTATCCTTTAGGCACCCTTGCGAAAGTTGATTGTAGGTCAGGCTTGCAGCCTGACGCTTGATTGAATCATGAGTTTTGGCGGGTTACAAAGCTGCCCTACAAATACTTATGCAAGAGACCTAATTTTTTATCATAGCAAAAGGTGCATTATGAGAAGACCACTATCACGACGTGACTTTCTAAAACTGGCAGGGGTTGGCTTGGGCGCAATGGCGTTCAATCCATTTAAATATCCCAGGCTTGAAGCCTTGTATACACCGAAGCGATTACCGCAATTCCCTATCAGCGAGATCATTGGCCGCGTAGTGGATGATGCTCCTCTTCGTGCTCGCCCTACCGATGACCCTAATTTGGATACCCCAATCACAACATTAGGAGCGGACACTCTTGTGGAATGGAACCGCGAAGTGGTTGGAAATGTGATTTTTGGCCTGTCCAACCAGCGTTATATTGAGACGCCTCAGGGGTATGTTTATGGTTCGGTGGTTCAACCTACTCGCAACCTTCCCAATACACCGATCACAGAAATGCCCGCCGGTCAGACCGGCTTCTGGGTGGAAGTGACCGTGCCTTACATTGACCTGACGCATGAAGGCGTTGTTGCCTCACCCTGGCTTCAGGATCATATTGTTTATAATTTTCCGCCCCGCCTTTATTATGGTCAGGTTGTATGGATCGACCAGATCCGCCAGAATAACGGCTTCGTGGAATATCGCTGGAATGAGGATGCCAACGGACATGGTTATGGATATGGCGGTTACGGTGAATTCTTCTGGCTGGATGGCGCGGGTGTTAAGGTTCTCACTGAAGATGATGTGGCCCCCATCAGCCCGAATATTGACCCGGCCGAGAAGACGATCTCCGTAGACCTTGATTATCAGTATTTATCCTGCTTCGAAGGTAAAAATGAAGTCTTCTTTTGCCGCGTCTCTACTGGAAAAGATTATGACCCCGTCACAGGCGAAATATCAGATGAGTATGCGACCCCGGCTGGTAACTTAATAACCCATTGGAAAATTATTTCTAAAAACATGACCGCTGGCTCTGCCCAGTCTGGTTATTCCACTCCAGCGGTTCCCTGGTCTACGTTTGTCAGCGGCGAGGGCATTGCCATTCACGGCGCTTTCTGGCACAATGCTTTTGGCGAGAAACGCTCGCATGGCTGTATTAACGTCTCGCCTGAAAATGCAAAATGGATATTCCGCTGGACGACGCCCTACATCTCCCTTGCTCAAAGTGAAATGCGCATGTCCCTCCCCGATCACGGCACGATTGTAGAATCAACTGAGCGAACGTTTTAATTTGGAGCATACACCTGGCGGAGTCTGAAATCTCCTGATTTCAGATTGCACGCAGGGCGGAGTCCCTGTCATATTGAGGATCTAAAAATTCATGGAAATTTCTCAAATTACTGTGTGGCTGGCTTTTCTGGCCGGGTTGGCCTCATTTCTTTCACCTTGCGTGTTTTCGCTCGTACCTGCTTATGTGGGTTATCTGGGCGGACGCGCGGCAGGTTCGGGTGACCAGCCCAATCGCTGGTTGACCTTTAGCCACGGCTTGGCTTTTGTGCTAGGCTTCAGCGCTGTATTCATTTTGCTGGGTGTGGCGGCTTCCTTTGCGGGCGGATTACTTTACGATCTGCGCGGTTGGCTGGCAAAGATCGGCGGCATCGTCGTCATTATCTTCGGTCTGCATATGATCGGTGTGATTCGCATCCCGTTCCTTGCCTATGACACACGTGTACAGCAAGCTCCCGACCCAAAATTAGGTTATCTTTCATCTGCTTTGATGGGAGTATTCTTTTCCGCGGGTTGGTCTCCTTGTGTAGGCCCCGTCCTCGGTGCGATTCTCACTCTTGCGATCAATGGCGGCTCTGTCTCACATGGGGCCACGCTGCTTACATTTTATTCGGCAGGTTTGGCGATTCCCTTCCTGGTGGCCGCGCTCGGTATTGGCTGGGTGACGACCATTCTAAAAAAATATAACAAGGCCATGCATTACGTTGAAGTAGCAATGGGTGTGGTGCTTGTGATCGTAGGTATCATGCTCTTCACGGGCATATTTGAACTGATCGCCCAGCAAGGCCAGTTCTTCTATTTTGATTTTGGAATTTAGTCTGCAATTTTCGCTCTTTCGGGGGCTTCGCAAAGCACCCTTTGGGGCAGAAAGAGCGAAAGAAAAACACTGTAATTGATAGACGCTAAAGGTTTTAGCGAACGATATGAAAAGTTTGCAAGAAGAACTCTGGTAAAAATATAGTTTTGATTGCAACAAAAACCTTTAGAAATTGTCTGAAAAGTAGGGGCACAGCGAGTCAATTCAAGATTTTGGCCGTAAATCGTTTCGCTGTGTCCCTACAAATCCATATATAAAGTTGAGATTTTAGACAGTCTCTAGGGTCT
>NZ_JBXMTI010000156.1:0-33933 GCF_057083605.1 Candidatus Villigracilis sp.
AGCTTTTGCCTGTACCTCCTGCACCAAAGACAGAAATTTGCAAATAACCATGTCTTACCCAAAAAGCTATCTTTTTGGCAAAACCTTTTATCGTATTCCTGTTTTTATATGCATAATAAGCATATTCTGCTATCTTCTTTGCAAGTTCGGCTTCTATAAACATCTATACCTCCCTACTGGGGCGGACATTTTAGGATAGCTCAAGTATATACTACATGGAACTGAACTGCAATCATGAAGTTCAGAAGGAATTATATAAATCAGAACCTTCTTCTGTGTTGTATAGAATGTATTCACTTGATGTATCAAATCTTAAGCTCTTATCCTACGGTATAATCCCTTCGCTTCATAAATCCGAATCCCGAATAGCGAATATCGAATGACGAACTCCTCTTTTCAAGAAATTATCCTCAAACTACAAGACTTCTGGGCATCGCGCGGATGTCTGATCACACAGCCTTACTACACCCAGGTGGGCGCAGGGACGATGAACCCTGCCACCTTCCTGCGCGTGCTCGGACCCGAGCCGTGGAACGTGGCATATGTTGAGCCGTCTGTGCGGCCCGACGACGGGCGTTACGGCGAGAACCCCAACCGTTTTCAATTACATACACAATATCAAGTCATCCTTAAGCCCGACCCTGGCAATCCGCAGGAACTTTACCTCGAGTCGCTCAAAGCGCTCGGCATCGACCCGCGCCAGCACGACATCCGCTTCGTGGAGGACAACTGGGAACAGCCCGCCATCTCCGCGTGGGGCTTGGGTTGGGAGGTCTGGCTCGATGGGCAGGAGATCACGCAGTTCACCTACTTCCAGCAGATGGGCGGCGTGGCGCTCGACCCCGTCTCGGTCGAGATCACCTACGGGCTTGAACGCATCCTCATCGCGCTCAACAATGCCAAAGCCATCTGGAACGAAGAATACGGCGCAGGCGTCACCTACGGCGAGATCCGCCATCAGGAAGAGTTCGAACATTCCAAATATTATTTCGAGACCGCCGACGTCGAACGCGTCCGCGCCATGTACGACCTCTTCTCCGCCGAAGCCGATGCCTGTCTCGCGGCGGGACTCATCGTCCCTGCGCATGATTATGTTTTGAAATGCTCTCATTCATTTAATATTCTCGATACGCGTGGCGCGATCAGTGTTGCTGAAAGACAGGCATTCTTTAGAAGGATAAGAGAATTGGCGAAGGGTGTGGCGTTGGCTTATGGGGAGCAGAGGAAGGCGTTGGAATATCCACTTCTCAAAGAGAGTCAAACGTCAAACGTCAAACGTCAAGTCATCGATGGACGTTCGACCTTTGACCTTCAACCTTCGACATTTGTTTTAGAAATCGGTGTCGAAGAACTACCCGCGGACGATGTTGACTCCGCTTACGACCAACTCAGCCAGCGGATTCCGACTCTGCTTAAGGAACTTTATCTTGACCACGGAAATATCCGCATCTTTACAACCCCGAGGCGGATCGTGCTTTCTATTGACTCTCTCTCCCCGAATCAGCCTGACCGCGAAGACCTCGTCAAAGGTCCACCCGCGGATAAGGCTTTCGATAAAAACGGAATCGCGTCACCTGCTGCGATGGGTTTTGCCAAGAAGAACGGTGTGGATACCAAAGACCTCGAAATCCGCGAACAGGATGGCGGTAAGTATGTTTTTGCTGTCGTCAAACAGAAAGGACGTTCAACTCCTGAAGTCCTGGCTGAAGCATTGCCCAAGTTAGTGGAGAGCATCAAGTTTGAAAAATCAATGAGATGGAATGAATCAGGTGTAGCATTCTCCCGTCCCATCCGCTGGTATGTGGCATTGCTTGGTGATATGGTCATTCCGTTTGAATACGCTGGAGTTGTTTCAGGTAATATTTCTCGTGGCTTGCGCCCGTACGATTCTCCTGAACTCAAAATCCCTTCCGCAGATAAATATTTTGATGTGATCCGTGAAGCGGGGATTGTGCTTGATAAAGAAGAACGCAAAGCTTCCATCGTTGAACAGGTCAAACAGGCAGCAGCTCTCGTCGGTGGTGAGGCTATTATTGATGATGATCTATTGAATGAAGTTACAAACCTGATCGAAATGCCGACAGCTGTGATGGGTGGATTTGACAAAGAATATTTGACCCTGCCGCGCGATGTGCTCATTTCAGTCATGAAGAAACATCAACGATATTTTCCCGTCACCAAAAATGGTCCATCGTCCATGGTCGGCGGTCTTCTTCCTCATTTCATTGCCATCCGCAACGGCGACGACGTCCATGTGGACACCGTCCGCGAAGGGAATGAACACGTTCTCGGCGCGCGCTTTGCGGATGCGAATTTCTTCGTGCGTGAAGACATTAAGAATCCCCTTGAATATTATCGCGCACAACTTTCTGGCCTCACCTTCCACACCAAACTCGGCTCGATGCTGGATAAGTCCACGCGCATTGAGAATCTGGTCAACGAATTGATTCCGATGTTGAAACTGGAAAAAGATGAAGCCGTCTTTGCCCGCCGCGCTGCACATTTAGCCAAAGCGGATTTGGTGACTCAAATGGTCACTGAAATGACCTCACTGCAGGGCATCATCGGACGTGAATACGCATTACGAAGCGGCGAACAAAACGATGTTGCCATTGCGATTGGCGAGCAATATCAACCTGTGCCGCAGACTAAAGTTGGCCTTGCCATTGCACTCGCTGATAGACTCGACTCGTTGGTCGGCCTCTTCGCCGCGGGACTCGCTCCCACGGGCGCGAAAGATCCATTCGGCCTGCGCCGCGCTGCCATCGGTGTTGTCCAGCCGTTGATCGAACATGATATTGATTTTGATCTCGCGGACGCTGTAAAGAAATCTGGCAAGACTCAACCCATCACAGTCAGTGATGAAGTGCAGCAGCAAATTTTGGATTTCATCACTGGACGATTGTCAGTTGTGCTAAAGGACATGGGGTACAAGCATGATGTCGTCGAGGCTGTGCTTGCGGCGCAATCAAACAATCCTGCGGGAACGGTGCGGGCGGTGAAGCAGTTGTCCGCGTGGGTAGAGCGCGAGGATTGGTCATCCATTTTGGACGGCTTTGCAAGATGCGTCCGCATTACACGTGACCAAAAAGAGACATTCATGGTCAACGAAAAAGCCTTTGTGGATAAAGAAGAACGCGATTTGTATAAAGCGATTCAATCGTCCGTTGTCCATCGTCCATCGTCTGTTGACGAATTTCTCAAGATCGTCACCAAACTCATTCCTTCGATCACCGCCTTCTTCGATAAAGTGCTGGTGATGGCGGAGGATAAGAAGGTGAAGGAAAACAGGCTTGGACTGCTGCAACAAATCGCGGCCCTTTCAAACGGGATCGCGGACCTGAGCAGGCTCGAAGGGTTCTAAAATAAAGGATGTGACCACCTGGTCACATCCTTTTCGATTACCCGTCCGGGATTTAATATGAAAACATATAGAAATTCGATTAGATTTGCTGTAGAATAGGGATGAATTTCAGGTGCATAGAACCAAACCAGACGATGGGGTAAAAAATTCAAGGTCTGTCTATGAAGAAGTAATCACCTGCTCTGCTTTACTTAATGGTCGAAAGAACATGATAAATTCCAGTTACGCCGATCGCATTATTGAAATGTTCCCGGGAGAAATTCGCCTGATTTACCAGGCGAAATCTGGCGACGCCAATGCATTCGTCGAACTTTATGATTCGCATGTTGAGCGTGTTTATCGGTATATTCATTTTTTAGTGCCGAATAACAGCGTTGCTGAGGGGCTTACCTTTCAGGTATTCTGCAAGGCCTGGGAGCAATTTGATCGTTATCAGATGCTGGGCATATCTTTTATTGGGTGGCTTTATTTAGTTGCGCGAAATCAAGTGGGTGCTTACTCTCGTTCCCATAAAAACCATGCCGCTCCCGATAATGAATTTACATTGGCCGCCAGAGGTGGTGCCTTTAGGGAGGAAATTCAAGCTATTCGCGATGCCCTGAAATTTTTAACAGCAGATCAGCAACACGTTCTGATCTTGAAATTTGTTGCTGGTCTGCCAGATAGAAACATTGCACGCTTAATAACAAAGCGTGAGGAAGACGTTCGCGTTTTCCTGATGCATTCATTGTATGCGCTTACCGACCACTTGATAAAAGCGGATTCGAGAACAATTACGAGAGGCTTTCGACGAATCCTCGAAGATTGCCTGATGAGGATCGCAAGCGACGCATCTACACTGGATGAATGCCTGGCGCGTTACCCATCATATGCTGCCCAACTGGAACCGCTTCTTGAAACGGCCCTCCATTTAGATCTCGGGCGTGATGTAAAACCTCTATCCACTTTCAATGCTTATACCCATGATGCTTTAATCCATTACTTGCGCTCTCATCCGCGCCGACAGCAACGAACGTTTGTTGTTATACCCACCATGCGGCGCACAGCATTGACCTTTGCCGTACTGGTTGCGGCCCTTCTTGTCACTGGCACAGCCTATGCTCAGTCCGCTTTGCCGGGTGACACATTTTATACCTGGAAACGAACAAGCGAGCAAATCTGGTATGCCGTATCCCCTGACCCGGTCAGCACGGACATTATTCTTGCCGAACGCCGCCTCGATGAGTGGATTGCGGTTGCAGATGACCCAGCATTCAACACCAGCGCGATGAACGATTATGAGGACGCGGTATCCAAATTGGAATCCACGGAAGATGTGGGGACCCTTACCCTGATTGCGTCTGCACTCCAAGGACACCAGAAGTCATTAAAGAGTGCTGGCTTGTCCAGCCCTGAATTGGATAATTATCTGATCAAGGTATCGGCTCTGCTTCCTGATATTATCCACCCTGAAGATGGGTTTGTAGAAGTTTTACCAACGGTAACAGCAGTTTCACCAACAAATACTGCAACGGGTATTGTGGCTGATAGTTGTGCCCTAAATTGCGAGAATAACAAGGACAACAATTCATTTGCGGCTGGGCTGCATGATAACAACGGCCTTGGACCGGATGATAACCCTGGCCTTGGGCCGAACGATAACCCTGGCCTTGGACCGAATGATAACCCTGGCCTTGGGCCGAATGATAACCCTGGACTTGGACCGAATGATAACCCTGGGCTTGGGCAAGATGAAAACAATGGGGCTGATCCGGATAATAATGGTAAAGGTCATTAGTTATCCAACCATAGCTGCTGCTCAAACGGCAGCACAGGCTTGAGCAAGCGGGAAGGTTTCTAGGATCGAAGAGATGGGTTGAACCCCGTCTCTTTTTATTAGCTCAACTTACGCACTTGGCCGTGATTCCCTCCTGAAGGACATCGAGACGATGTGAGCGGAGCGAAGGGTCTCTACCCCCGAAATCAGAGATTCTTCGCTTCGCTCAGAATGACACTGCGTAAGGTGAGTTATTAGAAAAAACTAATTTCAGATTAATCCATATAAGACCTAAATCGTTATAATTTATTTAAAGTTCTTTGTGGGGAATAGGAGTCGTACGATTCTTGCATAGCACTCAAGGCTTCATCATTCATTTAACATCTGATCAAAAAGCCCATTTCAACCAGGCAATAGACCACAAGGAGAATAAACATGTCCAAGCCAACCATACGATTTGTTGTTGCCATGCTGATAAGCCTTGGCGTTATTGCGGTTTCAGCCCCCAGTGTCCAGGCTAGGCTGGGAAGCATTCTGCAAAAAGAAGATGCGAAAAGTGCAAGTGTTCATGTTCTTGCGGCCGACCAGGTTTTTGGGCGAGCTCGTTACTTCCAGTCTGATTCTTATTTCAAAGACTCATACCACGAGTGCGGATCAGAAGACCCAACCGTAGATTATTAGGGTTTCTATCCGATCCATTATGCCTTCTTCGATAAGGTGTTGGTGATGTTGTAGAACAAGTTGACAACTTGTCCTATCGTATTGCGGATCTCAAAAAACGCTCTCCCATAATCAGGAGAGCGTTTGCTTATCTATAGGGAAATTGCCTTAAACAAAGCCGTGCTAACACCGTTATTATTAATGACTGTGAGAAACATCCAAAAGGCTTACAAAGACCCACCACTGCCGGATGAAGCTCGCCTTGTGCAGAAAGCCAAATCTGGTGATTCTGAGGCATTCGCTCAACTCTACGATGCCTATATTGAACGCGTCTATCGCTACATCTTTTTTCGCATATCGGATGATGCCGCCACGGAAGACCTTGTTTCGCAGGTCTTTCTAAAGGCATGGCAAAACCTCGATCATTACAAGATGGGCAATTCACCATTCATAGCCTGGCTGTACACAATTGCAAAAAATCTTGTAATCGATCATTATCGTGCGAAGAAAGAACTAATACCTCTGGAAGCTGCCGCTGCCCTTCCATCCGATATGGATGGCCCGGATGAAGAAACGCAGACTCGTTTTGATCTCCAGGCCCTGCGGGCGGCGCTTCAATTTTTGAGCGAAGACCAGCAACAGGTTTTGATCTTGAAATATATTGCTGAATTGCCAAACGAACATATCGCGAGGATCATGAACAAACGTGAAGGTACGGTTCGCGGCCTGCAAATGCGCGCCCTGCGAAACCTTGCAAAGCATATGGAAGAGAAGGAATTGATATGACCGATTTTGAAAAGGTTTTAGATGAATGCCTGAGCGACATCGAAGGCGGCGCTTCAAACGTGGACCAATGTCTGATTCGCCACCCCGAACATGCCCAGCGTCTGAAACCGATTTTGCTCGCCAACGCATATCTCGAACGCGGACGTGAATTGCGGCCCTCCAGCGCATTCAAGGCCCGAGTCCGCGCAAAATTGACTCAGCAGATGCAGGCACATCCACGGAAACATCGGCAATTCGATTTCACATTTATGCGGCTTGCCGCCAGCCTTGCCATCATTGTGCTGGCTCTTCTAATCACAGGGACTGTGTATGCTCAAAGCGCTTTGCCTGGCGAAACCCTGTATGCCTGGAAGCTTGCAAGTGAAAACACATGGCGAGTCATTTCACCTGACCCTGTTGGAACAGATATCGCAATTGCAGAGCGCAGGGTAAATGAACTAATTGTCATTGGCGATGATTCGGCACTTTACTCTCAGGTGCTGAAAATGTACCTGGAAGTTATAGCCAGGCTGAAGTCCGAGATGGATGCGGAGAATGAAGCGCGCATCCTCATGGTGCTGGATTCACAAACCCAGAAACTGAATCAATCTGAGATTCTGATTGAAGAACCGATTCAGACTCCTCTATTGACCCCAGAGCTTCCTGAAATCCTTCCAACCGAATTGCCGCAGATCATCCCAACGATCCAGATTCCATCTTTAATTCCTTAATGCATTCCTTAGTGTCATGTCGTTGCGAGGAGGGCCCTTGCACTTTCTGACGACACTTGCGCCGCGCGCCAGTGCGGTGAGCAATCCCCGACTCGACGAGGAGATTGTTTCGGGCGAAGAACAAGAACGCCCTCGCAACGACATTTGCTGTTAGGAGAATTACTTAAACAAAACCAGACCTTCTCCGTTATACAAAATGAAGAGCCCAAAAGCTCTATTCAAATCCTATTGGTAACGGAGGTTTACGATGACTAAGTTTTTTGCTCAACTATTGCTCTCGGCCATGATCGGCCTTGGCGCGGCTGTAGGGTTCAACGCTGATCTGAAAGAAGATTTGGCTGGAACCTGGGCCGAGGCTAAAGCCTTTGCTCATGAAACGGCCCAGGCGATGCTTGAGACCGTCGCGAGTGCTGACGTGAACGTCGGCGCTTCTGCTGAAGGCAATGCGGAAGTCGGAGCTTCGGCCAACGCTGAAACAGGTGTTGATTCAAACGTGGATCTCAACCTGCTTTTCGACAAAGTTGGTGAAGCAGTCTCGAATATCGGCGTAGATGGTTCCGTATCCGCTGAATCTGAAACCGAGGCAGGCGCAGAGTCAAACGATGCAAGCCTGAATCTGGGAAGCAAGATCGAATCGATCCTGGGCTTCAGCATTGGCTTCGGAGAATAGTTGACCATTCTCCTCTCTGGGGCAGTCTGCGGACTGCCCCTTTTTTGTTTAACATCTCACCCTATCCGCCCGAAGGACATCGGGACGATGTGAGCGGAGCGGACACATGCACCGCGTTGCGGATGCAGTGCGGTGAGGGTCTCTACTTTTGAAATACGAGATGTTTCGCTACGCTCAACATGACACTGTGTAGGGTGAGAAAAGAGACACAAGAATTTTAGTATGGACTGAGTCCCGTACTTTTTTGTGATTTGCTATTCTGTCAAACCAAGCCTATAATTCACCCACCTAAAAGCTAATTGCCAAAAGCTAAATGCCAATAGCCAGCAGCCAACCATGTCCACCCTTGATGAGATCAAATCCAAAATAGATATTGTAGACCTCGTGTCTGAGGCGGGTGTTAAACTGCGCCATGCGGGCAAGAACTATACGGGGTTCTGTCCATTCCACGATAACAAGCGTTCGCCTG
Source organism: Candidatus Villigracilis sp. (assembly GCF_057083605.1). Classification (NCBI taxonomy): domain Bacteria; kingdom Bacillati; phylum Chloroflexota; class Anaerolineae; order Anaerolineales; family Candidatus Villigracilaceae; genus Candidatus Villigracilis; species Candidatus Villigracilis sp. The sequence continues at coordinate 8,416 of NZ_JBXMTI010000156.1, forward strand.
CCTTTGTAGTCTGGCCCGAGTCTGGGACATGGCGTTGCTTTGGCGCCTGCAATGAGGGCGGCGATATTTTCAAGTTCGTCATGAAACGTGAGGGGATCGATTTCAAGGATGCTCTGCGAAAATTAGCTGACCGTGCAGGCGTGCAATTACAGGAACTTCAACGCGAAACACCAGAAATCAAAGAAGCCTATGAACATCTGCGTAAATTGCTTGAAGATGCGGTTGTTTTTTATAGAACTCAGCTTTTCAATAACAACACGGTCCTCACTTATCTGCGTGAAAAACGCGGATTAACAGACGCCACTATCGAAGCCTTTGGCCTGGGATATGCGCCGAGCGGTTACGACAATACTCTGAAACACTTCACACAGCGCGGTTATTCTGAACAAGATTTGATCGATGTAGGTTTGCTCACAGACCGTGAAGATGGCAAGCACTACGATAAATTTAGAAACCGCATCATGATTCCCATCCGCGATGAGAATGGGAAGATGGCGGGCTTTGGCGCGCGCATTGTTGACCCGAATGATATTCCCAAATTCCTCAACTCACCCGAAACGCCGATCTTTTCAAAGGGACGGTTGCTCTATGGACTTGACCGCGCCCGCAAGCCGATCCGCGCGGCGGACCAGGCTGTGATCGTGGAAGGCTATCTGGATGTGATTGCTTTGCATCAGGCGGGGTATGAGAATGTCGTCTCGCCGATGGGCACAGCTTTAACAGAAGATCAATTGCGTTTACTCAAACGTTCCACGCGTAGGATTGTGCTGGCGCTTGACCCCGATGTGGCGGGCCAAAAAGCCGTTCTGCGCGGACTTGATGCCGCACGTTCAGCGATGGATCGCGAGGGTGAACTTGGATTCGATGCACGCGGCTTATTAAAAAATGAAGCCCGTCTGCAAGCCGACCTGCGTGTAGCGACTATCCCCGATGACTTAGACCCTGATGAAATTGTGGCGCGTGATAAAGATGAATGGAAGCGCATTATTGAAGGCGCGAAACCCATCGTGACGCATGTAATGGACTCGCTTGCGGCTGGTCAGAATTTGAACGATGCAAAGGTCAAAAATCAAATTGCCATACAGGTACTTCCATTAATTGAAGACTTGCCTAATCCTGCCGAACGAGATACATATCGGCAACAGTTGGAACGTTTGCTGAAGCTGGTGGAAGGTACATTATTCGGCACACAGGCTCAAGGTCCAGTAATGAGGCGCAGGCCTCGGGTGGCGAGTCAAAGCCCAAAAACGGATGCGCCGCTGGTGGCGGTCAACCCCAGGTTGAAAGTCGAATCTTATTGTTTGGGTGTATTATTCCGTAAGCCCGAATTGTTATATCGCCTGGATCGAAAATTGCAGGAGTTCGGTTTGAGCCCGTTGGCGGCGGAGGACTTCGAGTATACTGACCATCAGTTGTTGTTTGATGTGGTGCGCTTGGCGGTGCAGCAGGATGAGAAGGAACATCAGAATTATATGATGAGCCATTTGCCCGAAACGATGACCACGCTTTCACAGGAATTGCTGGCGCAGACGGAAAATCTCGAACCCGTTGAAGATCGATTGCTCGAGGAATTGCTGGCGCGCTTTTTGGATCTGCGCCGCGCTCACGCGATGATCAATGTGAATCAGATACGGTTTTTGCAGGAGGATGAACAACAGCAGGGTGGTACAAATATCAAGATGTACCAGGAACAGGCGATACAATTTACACGCCTGCTCCATAGTCTGGACCAGGCCAAACGAAGGATATCTTCAAGGCGATAGGCGTAATGTTTTATGTTACGGTGACACAGCCAAGTTGGGAAGGGAGACCAATGACTGCAAAACGCAAACCGAAAACAAAACTGAAAGCCAAAGAAAAAACAAAACAAAGTCCTAAAACAAAGAATAGGGCGGTAACACACAAGGTAAAACCGCAGGCAGCAGCGTTCTCCATGGGAGCGGTGGTCGAATCTTTGAATAGTGATAAAGAATCGGTGCTGGATTTTGTATTGGATGAAGCCATCGAACCTGATGAATCCCTGCTCATACAACAGGATGAAGATCTTGATGATGTCCTGCCGCTCCATTCGCACGAAGTTGCGGCTGAACTTTCTGAAGACCCTGTGCGATTGTATCTGCGCGAGATTGGGCTTGTCAAACTACTTAATTCTGACAGTGAGTTTCGGCTTGCCACAATTATCGAAGCGGATCGGCTGATTGGCACGCTTCGCAAATTGAAGCCGCGCAAAGGCAGTTCGCCGGCCCAATCCATTTATCATCCGCTCGTTTCCGATATGCTCACCTCGTGGGAACGTTTGGTCGAGGATGCCAAACGGCTTGACCATGATCCCCCCAACCTTGTATTGCTGGTCGCAGAATCTCAGACCCTTCACGCAGGTTGGGAATTTGATTCCCCGTCTTATTTACGCGCCTATCTGGATAACGGCCATTGGGGTGTTGACCATCTTTGGGATGGACTTGCCCGACATGCCTACAGCGTCTTTCTCAGCCTGTATCTGTTTCCGTTCATTTTTGCTGAGTGGCTTCTGCCGCACGTCCGCGACCATAATACTTTTCCTGCCCAACGTACGCTCTTTCGTAACCTGCCAGATGAAGAAGAATTATTCAAAGAAATGGATGCAGTTCATGCGCGCGCAGTGGATGCAAACCAGGCGCTCATCCGCGCGAATTTGAGGCTGGTGGTCAGCGTTGCCAAGCGTTATCTCGGGCGAGGCATTTCCTTCCTCGACCTAATTCAAGAGGGGAATATGGGTTTGCTGCGCGCCATTGGAAAATTCGATCCGCGGCGCGGGTTTAAATTCAGCACCTACGCAACCTGGTGGATCCGCCAATCGATTAATCGATCCATTGCGGAGCAGGCGCGCACGATACGCATCCCAGTCCATTTGTTTGAATCCATTTCACGCATCTTGCGCGCGCAGAGACAACTGACCCAAACCCTGGGGCGTGAACCAACGAATAGCGAGCTTGCGCTTGAAGTAGGTTATCTTTCTGCATCTGATGTGCAGGCCATCCTGCGTGCTCACTCAGAAAATAAATCGGTCAACCCTGAAATGCAGGAGCGGCTTGATATCGCCTCTCAAAAAGTGACTCGTGTGCTTCGTTCAGCCGAGGAACCTGTTTCCCTGGAAGGCCCGGTGGGGGATGAGGACTCCAGTTCACTGGGTGACTTCATTGAAGATGAAGACGCGCCCTCCCCAATGGACGCTGCCGCGCGTGAGATGCTGCGTGAACAGGTGAACCACGCGCTTGCTTCGCTTTCAGAACGCGAGCGTGAAGTGTTGGAATTACGCTTTGGTCTAAAAGACGGCAAGGAACACACCCTCGAAGAGGTGAGCCGCTATTTCGACGTGACCCGCGAACGCATTCGCCAGATCGAGGCCAAGGCTCTGCGGAAGATGCGTCACCCGGCGAGGAGCCGCGAGTTGAGGGATTATTTAGGAGATTAATAAGAGACAGGCGCCTTAAAGGTGACTGTCTCTTTTTGCAATTGAAATGCAAATCAAGAGGGGATATTTTTTGAAAATCCACATTATTTACCCCATTATGACAATTATCACCATTTTTGTGAAATGTGGCACTTTTTCTAGCCTGTCAAAAACTCTTATGATATACTACGCCGAACGTGCCAGATTTCACGCATCAATGAGGTGTACATCATGTTGGTTGAATATATTGCCATCGCGGTGATGATCGCGGTAGCCACTTTGATCGCTTTTATTGCAATTGGGCTGGGGGAATTGTTCGGACCGAAGAAAAAATCAGCAGCAAAAGATATGCCGTATGAATCGGGCATGAACCCATACGGCGAAGGGACGCGGCGCATGCCTGTCCGCTTTTATCTTATCGCTGTGCTGTTCATCCTGTTTGATATAGAAGTAGTATTCTTCCTGCCGTGGGCCATCGCCTTTCGTCAACTTGGGATCTTCGGCTTGATCGAGATGGTGGTCTTTATCGTCATCCTTCTTATTGGTTATGTGTATGCATGGAAGAAAGGAGCACTTGAATGGGAGTAGAGCAAAAGCTTGGAAATATGGGTGTGGTCACCACCACGCTTGAGACGATGGTCAATTGGTCGCGTACCAATGCCATGTGGCCGATGTTGTTTGGCCTGGCCTGCTGCGCGATTGAGATGATGTCTGCGCAGGCTTCAGATTATGATATGAGCCGCTTTGGTATGGAATTGATGCGTGCCAGCCCGCGCCAATCTGACTTGATGATCGTGGCGGGACGCGTCTCGAAGAAAATGGGGCCCGTACTGCGCCGTTTATATGACCAGATGCCCGAGCCGAAATGGGTGATCGCCATGGGTGATTGCGCCTCCTGCGGCGGTGTCTTCAATAACTATGCCATCTTTCAAGGTGTGGATGAAGTCGTCCCTGTGGATGTGTACGTGGCGGGCTGTCCGCCCCGCCCTGAGGCGTTGATCCATGGCGTGCTCACTGTGTATGAAAAAGTGAAGGGTGAGAAGTTTAAGGATCTGGCGAATACTTAATGTCGTTGCGAGGAGGGCACCCTTCCCGACGAAGCAAACTCCTTATTAGCGGGAGATTGCTTCGGGCAAAGAACAAGTGCGCCCTCGCAATGACATGGTGAAGACTATGGATAAAAAACTCGAACCAATTGTAAAAGCAGTGCAGAACAAATTCAACGCGACGCTTGAAGAGTTTCGCGATGAAGTGCATTTGTTCGTCAAGCCTGAGCAGATCGTGGGTACGTTGACTCTTTTGCGCGATGAACATAACTTTGAATTACTCTCGGCGTTAACTGCGGTGGATTATTATCCGCAAACGACGCCGCGTTTTCATGTCATCTATCAGTTGACGTCGATTGCGAAAAATTTGTCAGTGCAGGTCAGGGTCCCAGTAAACGGGAGCAGCCCCAAGGTCCCGACTGCGACGCGTGTTTATAACGTCGCAAACTGGCGTGAACGCGAATTGCTGGATATGTTTGGCATCGAATTCGAAGGTCATCCTGATCCGCGCCGCATCTTGATGCCAGAGGGAACAGAGGGGCATCCACTCCGAAAGGATTTTCCGCTCGGCTATGAAGAACCGCAGTTCACTTTTAACTTTGAAGATATAGACCTGCGCAAGCCGTACGCAAAGGAATAATTATGAGCCAGATTGAAGAAGTCAATATCGATCAGTTCAAACATCTTGTTTCAGCGCGCGCATTGACAGGCGAGACCATGCTCCTGAACATGGGCCCTCAGCATCCGTCCACGCATGGCGTGTTGCGTCTGCTGCTAGAATTGGATGGCGAGATCGTGGTTAATTGTGTTCCCGATATCGGTTATTTGCACACGGGCATCGAAAAGAACATGGAAGCCAAGACCTATCAGAAGGCCGAAGTGATGACCGACCGCCTTGATTACATGAACCCGATTGGCAACAACCTGGCTTATGTGATGGCGGTTGAGAAATTGGTGGATGTGGATGTGCCCGCGCGTGCGCAGGCATTACGAGTGATCCTGGTTGAGTTACAGCGCATCGCTTCGCATCTTGTGTGGCTTGGTACTTCGGGCCTGGACCTCGGCGCAATGTCCATGTTCCTGTATTGTTTCCGTGAGCGCGAAGTGATCCTCGATATTTTCGAGTTGGTTTCGGGTCAGCGCATGATGACGACTTACATTCGCCCGGGCGGTTTGTGGCGCGATGTGCCGGTTGAATTTGAAACGGCCGTGCGCGATTTCATTAAGATTTTCCCGAAGCGCATTGATGAATATGAAGCCTTGTTGACGAAGAACCCGCTCTTTATTGACCGTATGGTTGCTATCGGCTACCTGAACAAAGAGACGGCTCTTTCCTACGGGGTAACTGGTCCTACACTACGAGCCTCAGGCGTCGATTGGGATTTGCGCAAGGCGCGCCCATATTGTGGATATGAACAATATGACTTCCATGTGCCCGTCCGCACAGAAGGCGATACGTACGCGCGTTATTTGGTGCGCATCGATGAATTGCGTGAGTCTTTGAAGATCGTAGAGCAGGCAATGAATAAATTGCCAATGGGAGCTGTGCGTTCCGAGAATCGAAAATTTGTCCCGCCGCCGCGCTCGGAATTGGGTGTGAGCATGGAGGCGCTGATCCATCACTTTAAGTTATGGACGGAGGGTTTTCTTGCGCCGAAAGCTTCCATATATAGCGCAGTTGAATCGCCGCGTGGTGAGTTGGGTGTCCTGCTTGAAGGGGATGGCGGCCCCAAGCCTTTGCGCGTTCATATGCGCACCCCATCCTTTGATAACCTGGCCGTGCTCCCAGAGATCGTAAAGGGGCATTTAGTGGCCGACCTTGTTGCCATCCTGGCTTCCATTGACATCGTCCTCGGAGATATTGACAGATGAGCCTTGAGAAAACCTATCCGAAGGAAGTAAAACAAATCTTATCGAAATACCCACCTGAGCATAAACGCTCGGCGGTCATGCCGCTACTATACCTTGCCCAGCGCGAGGAAGGTTACATTACCAAATCTGCCATGCAGGATATTGCGCAGATGCTGGAGATCACTGAAACAGATGTGGCTTCGATTGTCGGCTTCTACACTTTGTACCATGATAAAAAGGCCGGCAAATACCGTATGCAAGTCTGCACAGATATGCCCTGTGCCTTGCGCGGCGCGGATGAATTCCTCGATAACCTGTGCGGCAACCTAGGCATCAAAGTTGGAGAAACCACCGCCGACGGTTTGATCACACTCGAATCAGTAATGTGCCTCGCTGCATGTGACAAAGCGCCCATGTTCCAAACTCAGGGGCCGGACGGCATCAACTACCACGAACTGATGACAGTGGACCGCACCATGGAATTGATCGAAGCGCTTAAGCATTCGGATAAGGAGGCAAAATAATGCCTCACATCCTTTTACGCCACCGTGATATTCCAGAAATAAACAGGGTCGACGTCTATAAAAAGAATGGCGGCTTTGCTGCCTTCAAAAAAGCCGTGACGAAAATGAAACCCACCGAAGTAACGGATGTAGTTAAAGCATCCAACCTGCGTGGGCGTGGCGGCGCGGGTTTTCCCACTGGTATGAAGTGGGCCTTCATTGATAATAAGAATTGGCCGCATTATGTCGTTGCCAACGCAGATGAATCTGAACCAGGCACATTTAAAGACCGCGAGATCATGGAGGGGAATCCCCTTCAGTTTTTAGAAGGACTTGCCCTTGCCAGTTACGCAGTCGGCGCGAATGTGGCATATGTGTATTTGCGCGGTGAGTTCTGGCAGTTAGCCGACTTCCTCGATGAAAAAATTGCAGAGATGGAAAAGGCCGGTTATCTTGGTGACAAGCTTTTCGGAACCGAGTATTCTCTGAAAATTTATACCCATCTTGGTGCAGGCGCTTACATCTGTGGCGAAGAGACAGCTCTGCTTGAATCCCTCGAAGGCAAACGTGGACAGCCTCGTGTGCGTCCGCCTTTCCCGCCTTCATATGGCCTCTATGGCAAGCCGACCATCATCAACAATGTGGAGACCTTCGCCAACGTTCCATTGATTCTCGCGAATGGCGCAGATTGGTACAAGTCTATGGGCACGCTGGATAGTGCAGGAGTGAAGATTTTTTCACTCTCTGGCCGCGTACGCAAACCAGGCAACTATGAACTGCCTTTTGGCACAACCTTCCGCCAGTTGATCTATGAACATGCTGGCGGTGTTCAGGAAGGCCGACCCGTCAAGGCGATCATGCCTGCGGGCGCTTCCTCCTCCATGATCGTTGTGGATGACAAGGTGCTGGATACGCCGATGGATTATGCCACCGTGCGTACGCTTGGCGCGGACCTTGGGTCTGCCTCCATCATTGTGCTGGATGACACCGTCAACCTGGATTGGGTGCTTAACAAGACGATCCATTTCTTCAAGCATGAGTCTTGCGGCAAATGCACGCCTTGCCGTGAAGGTACATATTGGATGCAAAACCTTACGCAGCGTATCCATTCTGGTCAGGGATCAAAGGACGATGTAGATTTGCTTTTGAATGTCGCCAAGCAAATGCAGGGTACGTGTTTATGTGCTCTGGGTGAATTTTCCACGATGGCTGTGGTGACCGGTATTGAAAGATTCCCGCAGGATTTTAAAAAAGCGGTGAAAGCATAACCAAAAACGTAATGCGTAATCCGTAATTTACGAATCGCGAATTACGGATTAATGCGGAGCATTCATGACGAAACAAGTTACTCTTACAATAAATGGAACCCAAGTGACCGTGCCCGAGGGTACGCTAGTTGCGGATGCGGCAAAGATGGTGGATGTCGACATCCCTGTTTTTTGTCACCATCCCAAGCTTGAGCCCGTTGGTATGTGCCGCATGTGTCTGGTTGAAATCGGCAGGCCCATGCTCGACCGCTCCACCGGCCAGGTTGTGATGGAAAACGGCCAGCCCAAGATCCAATTCATGCCCAAGCTTGAAACGGCCTGCACTAATCGCGTTTCAGAGGGCATGGTTGTTATGACTCTTACTGACAAGGCGAAAAACGGTCAGAAGGGCACTGTTGAATTTTTGCTGACTTCACATCCCCTGGACTGCCCGATCTGCGATAAGGGTGGCGAATGCCCATTGCAAAACCTGACCATGCAATTTGGTCCAGGAAAGAGCCGCTTCATCTATGACGAGAAACTGCATCTCGCAAAACAGTTTCCACTTGGCGAATTGATCGTGCTGGATCGCGAGCGCTGCATCCAGTGTGCGCGCTGCATCCGCTTTCAGGATGAAGTCGCGGGCGAAGCCGTGCTCGGTTTCGATGACCGTGGACGAGGCACCCAGATCGTTTCATTATCTGACCCCGGGTTTGATTCTGTTTTCTCAGGCAATACCACCGATATCTGCCCCGTCGGCGCGTTGACCACTACGGACTTCCGCTTTGGTGCCCGCCCGTGGGAATTAAATGCGCAGGCTTCCATTTGTACGCAATGCCCGGTGGGATGCAATACCACGCTCAACACGCGCCGTGAAGCCAAAGCAGGCGGTGACATTGTAGTAAAGCGCGTTATGCCACGCCAGAACGAAGAAGTGAATGAGATCTGGTTGTGTGACAAGGGACGCTTTGCCCATCATTACACTGAGAGCAAAAAACGCCTCGTCAAACCCCTGATCCGAAAAGATGAAAAACTTGCGCGCGCTTCATGGGATGCTGCAACAAAATTAGCGGCGCAGAATTTCACCTCTGCCAAAAAGAATTTTGTGGTGCTGGCTTCTGGCCGTTTGGCGAATGAAGATTTGTTCAACCTCAAGTCGCTGGCGGATCATGCAGATGGCACAGCCATTTTGTATTCCGATATGGGTGGCGGTGACTTGACACAGTTGGTGGGTGTGGGTGCCGGCACGAATATCGGCAAAATGGGCAGGGGTGATGCAATTCTTGTGGTTGCATCCGATCTATATGAAGAGGCCCCCATTTGGTGGCTGCGCGTAAAGCAAGCCGCAGATCGCGGCGCGACCCTGATCGTGGCGAATCCGCGTGAGACCAAATTGGATAAATTCGCAAAATTCACCATCCGTTATGCGTATGGTGATGAAGTTAAAACCATTGGTGATTTTAGCAAGAAGAGCAAGATATCTGATGAATTTGCAAAAGCCAAGAATGCCATAGTATTCTATGGCAGTGAGGGATTGGGCTTGAACGGCTCATCCACTCTGGCTTCTGCCTGCGCCTCCTTATTAAAAGAAACAGATCACATTGGCAGACCAAACAACGGTTTGATCGGCATCTGGCAGAGAGCCAATGACCAGGGTGCGTGGGAAGTTGGTTTCCGCCCCGTGCCTGATCTGGAGAAGGCGCTCAAAGGAAAAGCAGTTTATATCGTGGGTGCTGACCCTGTGGGTGATGACCCCAACCTGGCGAAAGCCTTGAAGGGTGCCAAGTTTGTGGCTGTGCAGGATATTCTTGAAACGGCCACAACTGAAATGGCGGATGTAGTCTTCCCTGCGCAGGCTTACACTGAACGTGAAGGCACATATACTTCAGGTGAACGCCGTGTTCAACGGTTTTATGCGGCTGTGCCACCAAAGGGCGATTCAAAACCCGATTATGCGATCACCTCCCAGGTTGCCAAACAAATGGGCGTCATTCTTGAAGGTTCATCGGTTTCGGTGGTGTTTGATATCCTGGCCAGCTCCATTGATGCGATGAGTGAATTAAGTTACGCAAAACTTGCCGAGGTGCATGGTCAATGGCCGATTGTTGGGCGCGGTGACTTGTATTACGGCGGCACAACTTATGAGAACACACAGGGCTTGGGTGTGCAGCTCCTCCCGATGGCTCAGGCCGGGGGAACAGTGCGCATTCCAAAGGTCAGAAAAGAAGCGGCTCTTCGTCCTAAAGAAAAGGAATTGATCGCTGTACCGGTCAACAAGTTATATGATCGCGGCGTGACCATTAATCCCGCGCAATTGCTGGATGAACGCGTGGGCGAAACCACTGTGGCGTTGCACCCGACTACGGCGAAGAAAATGGGATTGATGGCTGGCACGCGGGTCAAGATCAGTTTCGATGGTGTGAACGGTGAGGCTTTGCTAAAGACGGATGATACGATTTCAACAGGCGTGGTGTTGGTGCCGCGCAGTATGGGCATTGCGATCCGCGAGCCTGTGGCCGCGCGTGTCCTGACGCGCAGCTTGTCAGGGAAGGTGAAATAATATGGATTGGACTATCTGGCTCGAATGGGTTTTAAAAGGTTTCATATTGTGCATGGTCCTGCTGACGGGCTTTGCATACCTGACCTGGTATGAACGCCGCGCGCTGGCTCGTATTCAAACCCGCGTGGGTCCGAATCGTGCGGGGCCTGAAGGCTTGCTTCAACCCATTGCAGATGCGGTGAAGTTGATCTTCAAAGAGGAGTTGACGCCAGGCAGGGTATATAAAGTTGTGTTTTTTCTTGCACCCGTGTTGACGGTTGTACCCTCGCTTGTTCTTGCGGCGGTAATTCCCCTGGGCACCTCCTTCGATTTGTTTGGGCGTGAGATCAACCTGTATGTTGCGAACGTGAACGTGGGCGTTCTTTACATCATGTCGATTGCTTCGATTGCGGTGTACGGTATTGTGCTGGCGGGCTGGTCGAGCAATAACAAGTACGCCATGCTCGGCGGGATTCGTTCGTCGGCGCAAATGATCTCGTACGAGTTGACGCTTGGCTTGTCTTTTGTAGTTGCCATCATCCTGGGCAATTCGATGAATTTGAACGATATCGTAACTGAACAAAAGAATTTATGGTTTGTTGTGGTCCAGCCTGTGGGCGCATTGATCTTCTGGATCGCCACCCTTGCGGAAGTCAACCGTGCTCCCTTCGATATGCCTGAAGCAGAACAGGAATTGACCGCAGGCTATCACGCTGAATATTCGGGCATGAAGTTTGCATTGTTCTTCATGGCTGAATACCAGAAGATGATCGTGATCTGCATGATCATGGCGACCCTGTTCTTCGGCGGCTATCTCGGCCCCGGTGTGGATAAGTTCCCATTGCTTGGCCCGTTGTACCTGTTTGCCAAAGTCATTGTCCTGCTCTTCTTGATGATCTGGGTGCGCGCTACCTGGCCTCGCATCCGCTATGACCGTTTGATGGCGTTTGGCTGGAAGATCCTGCTGCCGTTATCTCTGGCTGTGGCTTTCATCACCGCTACAGGAATTTTGCTGGCTGATTTGTATGATAGTCAGCTGTATTACTGGAGCATCCCAGTCCTTTCTGTTATCAGCTTAATGGTTGCTGTTGCATTTGTTTACCGCGACTTGAGGAGAAAATCCCATGGGCGTTTTTGATCCCATTATCGAACTCTCAAAAGGTCTTGGTGAGACTCTTCGCTCGTTCCTTTTTGAGAGAACCGTAACCCACCAATATCCTGAACAAAAGCGCGAAGTTCGTGCGCGTTTTCGCGGGCGGCATGTGTTGAAGCGTTACGAAAACGGCCTCGAAAAATGTATTGGATGTTCACTCTGCGCCGCTGCCTGCCCTGCGGATGCGATCTTCGTGGAATCTGCCGAGAACACGGATGAAAAACGCTTCTCTCCGGGCGAGCGGTATGCTTCCACCTACGAGATCAATATGCTACGCTGCATCTATTGCGGCTTCTGCGAAGATGCCTGCCCGACCGAGGCAATCGTGCTGGGCGACAATTACGAGCTTTCGTTCACAGACCGCAAACAGGCCATCTACCCCAAAGAGATGTTGCTGGAACCTGTGGCTACTGTGGAGATGACCACGCCGCGTAAAGTGGAAGCTGGCGTATACAAGCGCTCTGTGCCTGAGATGAAAGATCCTACCGATTAACGATTTACGATTTTGGATTGAACCGTCAATCGTAAATTGTCAATCGTAAATCGTAAATGGAGTTCCATGAATTCTGACTTGATCGTCTTCCTCGTTCTCTCCCTGGTTGCCATTGCAACTGCATTGGGCATGGTGTTCAGCCGAAACTCGGTGTATTCCGCGTTGTTCCTCGTGTTGAACCTGGTTACCGTAGCGGTGTTCTATCTTTTGCTTGGTGCGCCGTTCATTGCCATGTCACAGGTCACGGTGTATGCTGGTGCGATTATGGTTTTGTTCCTATTCGTGATCATGCTGCTCGGCGCAGATAGCCTGGAACCATCAAAGGCCTTGCCCTGGCAGAAACCGTTGGCTTTCACGCTGGCACTTATACTTGTGGTGGAATCAGTCTATTTGATCATCTCCCGCGCACAAGCGGATATGGCCGTTACAACGCCTGATGCTTCCCTCAATACCATGGATAGCCTGCGTGAAATGGCGATGTCCTTGTTCAATCAATATCTTTTGCCGTTCGAGGTCACATCCATTCTGTTGCTGGTTGCGATGGTGGGCGCGATCGTTTTGACCAAACAGGAAAAGGCAGGGCAAAAATAATGGTCCCCGTAGAATATTACGTCATTCTTTCCGCAATTCTGTTCACCATTGGCGCGTTGGGTGTGCTCATCCGCCGCAACCCCTTGATTATTTTCATGTCCATTGAGTTGATGCTCAATGCGGCGAACCTCGTTTTTGTGGCATTTGCCAGCGTGTTCAAATCCTTCAGCGGACAGATCTTCGTGTTCTTTGTTATTGCTGTCGCCGCGGCGGAAGTGGCTGTGGGCCTTGCATTGCTGGTGGAGATCTTCAAAACGAAGAAGAACATTAATATTGATGAGTTGAATTCACTAAAGGGATAATTCGATATTCGATACTCGACTGTCGAATACCGAATATCGAGTTTCGAATTGCGGAGAAGTTTATGCACTTAAGCGAAGCAATATTTCCAGGATTTTACTTTTTGGCCCCGTGGCTGGTCTTTGCGCCTGTGGCTGGCTTGTTGATCAATGCCATTTTCGGAAAGCAGTTCAGCGAAAAGGTGGTTGGGATGGTAGCAAGCCTGGCCTCTGGCGCGGCATTTGTCGTCTCGGTGCTGCTGGCCTATTCCGTCTCGCTCAATCATGGGGAAGTGGTGCGCTGGGTGTTTGCAGAATGGATTCATATCGGCAACCTCAGCCTCGACTGGACTTTTCGCGTTGACTCGCTCTCGACCACCATGATGCTTGTCGTTTCAGGCGTCGGGACTCTGATCCACATTTACGCGATCGGTTACATGCATGAGGATGTCCGCTTCAAACATGACGAGGGACGGTATGCCCGCTTCTTCGTCTTTTTGAATCTGTTCATCGCGGCCATGATGATCCTGGTCAGTGGTGACTCGTACCTGATGCTCTTCGTCGGTTGGGAAGGTGTAGGTCTTTGCTCCTTCCTGCTCATCGGCTTTTGGTTCGAGATGGATACGCTCGCTCGTCCCTCCTGGGCAAACTCGGATGCCGCGAAGAAGGCCTTCATCACCAACCGCATCGGCGATTTCGGTTTTCTCATCGCGGGCTTCTTGATGTTCTGGTATCTCGGCTCCTTCCAATTTGACTTGGTCTTCGCGGCTGTACCTGCCATTGCCGCATCATCCCCGTGGGTGATCTTGGCGATCACGTTATTTATGTTGGTGGGCGTGGCAGGGAAATCTGCTCAAATTCCGCTCTATGTCTGGCTGCCAGATGCGATGGCGGGCCCCACACCAGTCTCTGCGTTGATCCATGCTGCGACCATGGTGACCGCGGGCGTTTATCTCATTACACGTTCGGCTCCCATTTACACACTTGTCCCACAGGCGCAATATGTGGTTGCGATGGTTGGAGCGATAACGGCCCTCTTCGCCGCGACCATTGCAGTTGGTCAATACGACATCAAAAAAGTGCTGGCTTACTCCACCATTTCACAACTTGGCTTCATGGTTGCCGCAGTTGGCATGGGCGCATATGTAGCGGGAATGTTCCACCTGATCACACATGCCTTCTTCAAGGCTTTACTTTTCCTCTCTGCTGGCTCGGTCATTCTTGGGCTCGAGCGTGGACACCACCATTTGGCTCATGCTCAGCATGAAGAAAAGCCCAAGGTGAAAAGCAGGAGGAAAGAGGAAAGAGATCACGATTCTCACGGTCATGAGGATCATGGCGAAGTATTCGACCCTGGCGATATGCGCAATATGGGCGGACTTCGCAAGACCATGCCTGTCACGCTCTGGCTCTACATAATTGGCACACTTGCGCTTGCGGGCATCTTCCCATTTGCAGGCTTCTGGTCGAAGGATGAGATCTTGTTGGATGCCAGCCTGCATTATCCCGGCGTTTACTGGTTGCTGACGATTGCCGCATTTTTCACCGCTTTTTATATGGGACGTCAGATCTGGATGGTCTTCTTCGGTGAGGCACGTACCGATGCCGCCAGACATGCGGAGGAAAGCCCAAAGGTGATGACCGTGCCCCTTATGGTCCTCGCAGCTTTATCGGTGGTGGGAGGCGCGTTAAATCTCCCATTTGAAGGCTTCCATAATTTAGGTCACTGGCTTGAACATACTCTCGGTGAAGTTGAAGGTCTCCCGCTTAATTTGCTGGTTGCTGGCATCTCCACTGTTTTGGCTTTGCTTGCCATTCTGATTTCGTGGTTCATTTATGGACGCAACCCGTTAAAGGCCGGTCAGATCGATCCGCTCAAGAAGCCGCTTGGTTTTATCTTCACGGGTATGGAAAACAAATGGTTCGTGGATGAAGGCTACTTTGCCTTTATCATTAATCCGTTTAATAAATTATCTCAGTTCCTTGGGGATGTGATTGACGGGCGCTTCTGGCATGACTTTGTGCACGATACGGTTATTCTGG
Organism: Candidatus Villigracilis sp.; assembly: GCF_057083605.1. NCBI lineage: Bacteria > Bacillati > Chloroflexota > Anaerolineae > Anaerolineales > Candidatus Villigracilaceae > Candidatus Villigracilis > Candidatus Villigracilis sp. The sequence continues at coordinate 23,590 of NZ_JBXMTI010000156.1, forward strand.
GAACTTATAACTGGCTGAGCGAAATCGCGCTTGATCGTTATGCCGATCAAAAAGGCATTGATGCTTTTGCGAACTGGCTCGGCACCGCCACTCAATGGATATCCGCGAATGTTCGTAAAATACAGAATGGATTCGTGCGTTCGTATGCGCTGTCTGTTTTGCTCGGCGTGGTTTTGATTTTGGGATACATCATATTTAAGTAATCAAAAGTCTAAAGTCAAAAGTCAGACCTTCGACCTTTGACGTTCGACGATTTTGAACTTTGACGATTTCGCAATTGAGGATAGAACATGGAATTTCTTTTGCAACCTCTTACACTCCTGACCTTCTTCCCGCTCCTGGGCGTGCTCGTGATTCTCTTCATGAATTCCGAGTGGAAGGCTGCCATCCGCTGGGTCGCGCTGGCCACATCTCTTGTCACCTTTGGTGTTTCATTATGGGTCTTTTCGCAGTTCAACGCTTCGAACCCAGACCTGCAACTGGAAGCCAAATACTCCTGGATCCAGGTGGCGGGATGGAATATTTACTACTATCTCGCAGTGGACGGTTTGAGCATTTTGCTTGTATTGCTCACTACCTTCCTTACACCCATTTCCCTGCTCTCCACCTGGACTGCCGTTGAAGACCGCGTGAAAGACTTCATGATCTTCTTCCTCCTTTTGGAAGTGGGTATGACTGGCGTGTTTCTCGCACAAGATTTGTTCCTGTTCTATATCTTCTGGGAATTCACACTTGTGCCGATGTATTTCCTGATTGGCCTGTGGGGTGGTCCGCGCCGCGTATATGCTGCGATCAAATTCTTCCTCTACACCATGGCTGGCTCCATTTTGATGCTGCTTGCCATTTTGTGGCTTGGTATTCAGGGCAACACTTTCTCAGTGCCTGATCTGATCGCCAAGGGAGGCATTCCTGCAAACATCCAGATGTGGCTTTTCATTGCCTTTGCCGCAGCCTTTGCCATCAAAGTCCCAATGTGGCCCTTACATTCATGGTTGCCCGATGCCCACGTGGAAGCGCCAACTGCCGGCTCCATCATCCTTGCGGGCGTCTTGCTGAAGATGGGTACTTATGGTTTCCTGCGCTTCAATATCGCACTCTTCCCCGAGGCGACAGTCAAAGCCGCCCCATGGATCGCACTCCTTGCGACCATTGGAATTATTTATGGCGCTGCGGTTTCCTACGCACAACAGGACATAAAGAAACTGGTCGCTTATTCATCGGTCAGTCACCTTGGCTTTGTGATGCTTGGTTTATTCGCGCTTAATCCCGTGGGTGTGGCTGGCGCTATTTTGCAAATGGTCAATCACGGATTAAGCACTGGTGCATTGTTCCTCCTGGTTGGCATGGTTTACGAACAGACACATACCCGCGAGATCAAAGTCTATGGCGGCTTGTGGAAGATCATGCCGATCTTCGGCACGGTTATGCTGATTTCATCACTTTCATCCATGGGCTTGCCTGGGCTCAACGGCTTCGTCGGCGAATTCACCATTTTGCTTGGCGCATTTGGCTCAAAGGCCATCGGTAACCCATGGTATGCGGGTATTTCTGCCATTGGTGTCATCATGGCGGCTGTGTATATCCTTTACATGTTCCAGAAGGTTTTCCTCGGCCCTGCAGGTGAAATTACCCAACATCACGAACTCAGGGACCTCAACTGGCGCGAGATCATCACTGCCGTACCATTGATCGTATTTATGTTCTGGATCGGTCTCTACCCCAAGCCGTTCTTCGATATCCTCGCTCCCGCGGTTGAGAAACTCCTGTCTGCATTGCCTTTATAAACCAACCACAGATGAAATGGATGAACGCAGATAAAAGGTTTTTTCCTTTGTGTGCCTCACCTGCACTTGCGCGCGGTGCAAGTGTCGTGTCCTTCGTGGTTAAAAGATTTTCGGAGCGTTCATGACGCAACCTCAATTAACATACATCGACTACTCCACAATACTCCCGCTCATCATTCTCACCGTTTGGGCCTGTCTGCTTTTGCTGGTGGATCTCTTCATCCCAAAGAATAGCAAAGGCATCACAGCGTTCATTGCGGCTTTAGGGCTCGCAGTGACTTTGGGCTTTTCCATTACGCAAATTGGTAACCCAAACATAGGTTTCTCTGGCATGGTCGTGCTCGATGGCTTCTCTACTTTTGCCAACGTGCTGCTGCTTATCAGCGGTCTGCTCGGGATTGCCCTCGCGCACGGTTATACCCACCGCATGGGTATTCAACGAGGCGAATACTATACCCTCCTGCTCTTCAGCGTAACAGGCATGATGCTTATGGCGCAGGCTGGAGACCTGATCATCGTATTCCTCGCGCTTGAATTACTCTCCATCCCGCTTTACGTGCTGGCCGCCATCTCCCGTAAAGTGGACTCGGAGGAAGCAGGCGTCAAATACTTTTTGCTTGGCGCGTTTGCCACTGGCTTTGTAGTATACGGAACCGCATTGGTCTTTGGCGCGACAGGAACCACATCCCTCAGCGGAATCTTCTCTGCCGCCTCAAACGGGACATCAGGCCTGCTCCTGACCATTGGAGCTGCTCTCATCCTTGTCGGCTTTGGTTTCAAGGTTGCGGCCGTTCCCTTCCACATGTGGACTCCGGACGTGTATCAGGGTGCACCCAGCTCGGTGACGGCGTTCATGTCCTCGGGCGCAAAGATCGCGGGCTTCGTCGCATTGCTGCGCGTGTTTTCCACTGCCTTCCCATCCATTTCCGCAGACATGACAGGCATCCTCTGGGCCATGTCCGCTTTGACGATGATCGTTGGTAACTTTGTTGCCATCTCGCAGACCAATATCAAACGTATGTTAGCCTATTCCAGCATTGCTCACGCTGGTTATATCCTTATGGCTTTCGTGCCTTATGGCAACAAGGATGTTATCTCTGTTTCAGTTGCAGCGGGGTTGTTCTACCTGACAACTTATGTGTTGACAAACTTCGGCGCATGGGCAGTGGTCATCTCTCTTGAAAAAGCCGAAGGCAAAGGCCTTGAACTCAATGACTATTCTGGCCTCGCAAAGAAATATCCCGCCTTAGCCATCGCCATGACCATATTCATGCTTTCGTTCATCGGTTTCCCGCCCACTTTAGGCATGGTGGGTAAGTTCTATCTTTTCCGCGCCGCAATTGATGGAGGCTTCTACGGGCTGGCAGTTCTCGGTGTGATCACATCGCTCGTCTCTGCATTTTACTATTTGCGTGTGGTCGTTAATATGTATATGCGTGAAGGCGAGCCCACAATAGAACGTGAATCTGGATTGTCATTTACCACCACAGTTACGGCTGTTGCCACGGTAGTACTCAGCTTTGTGCCGCAGTTATTATTCCTGCTAGCAAGCACAGCGGTATTCAGATAAATCTTGTTGACAACAATTTCCTTTGCAATAGATCACCGCTAAATGCTCTGTTCGTAAAGCGGATGATTGGCATTGATCTGTAACAGGTCCCATAGATTTCCATAGAGATCTTCAAAAACAGCCACCATTCCATAGGATTCTTCCTTTGGGGGTCTTATGAACTTTATACCTTTGGAAACCATCTCATTGTAATCCCTCCAAAAATCATCTGTGTTGAGGAAGAGAAATATCCTCCCACCTGCTTGATTGCCAATGAAAGGCTGCTGTTCGGGTTTTGACGCTTTGGCTAAAAGCAATGTGGTTCCAGTAGCGTTGGGCGGAGAAACTACCACCCAGCGTTTATCCTGTTCGGGCTGATATGTATCTTCGACCAGCGTAAAATGCAGTTTCTCAGTATAAAAAGAAATCGCTTCATCATAGTCTCTGACAACCAGCGCGATATGGATGATTGACTGTTTCACAAATGTCTCTCCTATTCACCCACATATTTTGATTGGACTGCTTTATAGCCCAGCAATTCGCCGAGCAACCCCAGCGTGGAGCCGAGTACTCTCTGCATCGCCATGGAGGGACTTGCCACGTAATTCCCATGTTTGATTGCAGTTCGAATCGTAGCTGATTGAAACAACAGTTTAGCAAATCCCTTGAGGCGGATGCCGTCACGTGCCATGCCTGTGCGTGTTGCAAAAATCCCCAGGATGTCCTGCACCGCGGCGGGACTGGGATGCTCAAAGCGGTCTCGCTGACGATAGACCAGTTCTTCATCGGTGGCATTCCACGGGTGGATGTGGAAGTGACCGGGTTCCACCACAAAGGACTCACCTGCTTTAGCAATTCTTTCGTTTCCATCGAGCTCATATTTGGCAGTGCCTTTGATGATCTCGAAGGTTTCCGTCCAGGTTTGGTGGAGGTGTTCCCCCAGATCGGAACCAAGCTTGGAGTAGCAGGTGACCTCCAACAGCCAGCCCATGCCGTTTGTTTCTGCATCGCTTTCCAAAACCAGGGTACGGGTTTTGGTGGTGGGGTGTTCAAAAGCAAACCCTGCTCGTATCATGTCGAATGCTCCTTGGTTGGCTTGAATTGGTTAAGATTATACATTCAGGCGAGGCGAAGCTTCCGCATGTCACGCAGTCGGTTACGTTCCTTGGATGTATATCGCTCAATAGCCCGCGAAAAGGCTGGCGTACTCATCCTCTCCGCATGGGTTTCCAGGTATTTGGTAATCTCGTTGCCATAGCTGTGACCCATTTCTCGCAAGACCCATCCAACCGCTGTTTGGACGTAGTAGCGATGGTCATCGAGACAGTTCGAAACCAATGGCAGGACTTTCTTCGGCGGCAGGAAGACGGCATTCTTGCCGCTGTAATGGATCAGGCTGACAAGCGATATGCGCCGCAGCCATTCACTGTCAGAACGATTCCATAAAACAATTTGAGGATAGACTTCTGCTGGATAGCTTTCCAGGATCCATGAGTAGAGAGCGCTCAACCCATCGCTGTGGCACCAGTTATCAATGCGGTTGCTCCACTGACGAACCACTGGCCATAGACCAGGGCTGACTCGCTTTCGAACGATAGGCGCATAGAATTCGAGGGCGGCAAATAACACATCTCCATAAGGTGATGTCTGCCATAGAGTGTCCCATACTTCTAGCACCTGCTCCTCTGGCAGCCCATAAAAGGAGAAACCCTGGCGCACTCGCCGTCTTAGCTCAGGAAATTTGATTCCAAGATGCTTGAGTTGAGAACCACGGTCTTGTTGAACTGCACTGCCAAAAGTTGGATTGCCGATTGCAGTCAGTGCTCGAACAACCTCACGATGATACTCTTTGAACTTTGTGCGATTTATTTTCGTGTTCGTCATCATTTTTTATTAGCGGGATTATAAGCCTTTACCTTATAACAGAATCAAAAATGGGACTGTGTTTATTCACAGCCCCATTTTTGCGTTATGGGTGTATTACCCGCAGACCTAGATGTTTTTCGTAGTCATCAAGCGTTGGTCATCCAAATTTCCATCCCACCGCAATTTGCCGCGCAAAGAGCGAATTTCTCCTTGCTCGTTCAGTAGGATCAAAAGGCGCAAGGCTTCATACACCACTTCCCGTTTATTTTTGATGCCTGTTAATTTTTGGGCACGCGCGATCAACTTATCGTCAAGCACAATGTTTGTTCGCATGTTAACTTCTTTCGTGTGTGATATTCGATATTTGTGTGTATGATACACCTAAACAGAATGCCCTGAGGAAAACCACCATAATCTGTGTGATGCAGTTCTCCCCCAAATCCGACACTGACGCAAACTGAATCCGTATAAATAATTTCGATTGTCGTATTTGGGGGAGATGTCCAGAGGACAGAGGGGGTCGCACCGCCCTTCACCCACAGTCCCGTTTTGGTTTGACTTCTAAAACAGCCTGCTCAACTTTGCAACAATTTTTTCTGGATACTTTAATTCATGCTCCCACACTCGCACAACTTTCCATCCCGCCTTTTTTAATTCACGAGAGACCAATTTATCTCTATCTCTATTTCCCTGTAATTTCTTTGCCCAAAATTCCTGATTATTCCTTGGAAGATTTGAATGTTTTGGCTTTGGGCATCCATGCCAGAAACAACCATCTACAAACAAAGCAATTCTTTGCTTTGGAAAAACAAAATCAGGTTTGCCTAATACAACCTGATTCCTTCGCCATCCTGAAAGATGATGTTTTCGTAAAATTTGAATCATCGCCAGTTCCGTATCTTTATTTCCCTTCCCCTTGATACGGGACATGACCTCGGAGCGTTTTTCTTTCGTGAAAACGTCGGGCATTTTAAAAGTTACGATTTCCAAATCCTACTATTATATGAAACTCTGGCAACTCGTTTTCTGTTTTGCGAAACCTGCCCGCCAATCCAATTACCAGCGCCTAAATTGAATTGCTCAATGTATTCACGGCATTTCTTTGAAGCATCCTTCAAGGATTTAACCGTGATATATCTAGTTGGCGCAGGAGAAAACCATTCATCATGACTTGGATTTGGCGCAGAAGCAAGTTTTAATCGAAACATGGCAACTCCTTATTTTGAGGCTTCCAAAACATTGTAAACTATTTCAGCAATTTTATTCGCCAGCAATGGAGGAACCGCATTTCCAACTTGATGGTACTGTTGGGTTCTATTTCCTTCAAAGAAATAATTGTCAGGAAATGTTTGTAAACGGGCGGCTTCTCTTACGGTCAAAGAACGGCATTGGGAGGGATCATAATGAATATAGTAATGACCATCCTTGCTGATGTGTGACACAACAGTCGTCGATGGTCTGCCGCTTATTTGCACTCGGAATCTGTCGTTGAAAATAGTATCATCGGATTCTTTTTGTACATTCTCATGTTTTGGAAGAAGTTCAGATGGGAAATCACCTAACTTGAGCGGTTTATTATATTTGTGAGAAAAAACGGCTGCAAAGAAATATCTATGTAAATCTTCACGTATATGTGACCTTGTCTCATGATTACACACTCCTCCCAAACTACTGTCTACATACCAATAATCATATTCATTTGGACCTACAATAAAAGGCACAAAGGAATCACCGCGATCTAGGCTTGCACCAACTCGTTTCAATGCGCCTTGTATAGAGATTCGCAATTCAGAATGGATTGACTGCATCCAATTAGCATTCTCGATTTCTTTTATGGCTTTACGCCATTCTTCAGGAGAATCTTTTTCTTTTGAAAGTCCACTTCGCAGTTTGGGTAAATCGCTAATAACTGCCTCAATTGGAACTTGCTTTTCTGTCTTTTTTATAAGTTCGGGATTCGATTTGTAAATATCAGTTCGAATTCCAAGAATAATGATTCTATGTCGTGCTTGAGGAATGCCATATTCTTCAGAACGAACGATAAAGTCTTCAGGTTCTATATCTTTCAGGTTTTGAGGACTCTCATGAGAGATGGAGAATAAATTATAGGATAACGACGAATCGCTTCCACCAATCGCATTTGATGGATTTCTCAGGTCAGCAAGAATTAGATCAAAGGTGTTTTCCTTTTTTGTTTTAGTTCTTTGAGATGAAAGCAACCCTTTGACATTTTCCATTACGAATATTGGAGGTTTATGGTCAGCTAATATTTGTAGATATTCTTTATACAATTGATGACGATGATCTCTGGCATATTTCCATGGATTAACATTGCGCATTCTGGAACGCCCTGCCAAAGAATATGCTTGGCATGGAGGTCCACCAATCAAAACCCAATTTGTTGCGCCGTTTAATGCTTCTGAAATACGTGACTTTACTACGCCTCGATCTTCTTCTCCCAATTCAGTTAACCATGCCTCTTTTTGAGCATTACTATATTCAATTGAGTGTTTTTGAAAAAGCTCATCTTTTTTTATTTCCCCGCGCAAATACCGATAATAATCTGCGGGAACTCCTGTTGCTGAAAATTGACGGTAAAAAGCCCGCAATTCAAGAGTTTTATGAGCAAACTCATCTTTCTCAATAGAAAGTTTAATTTTAAAGATGGCGTTTTGTTCCTTCGCTTGAAATGCTGAAAATCCCTCCCCTAAACCTCCTGGACCAGCGAAGATATCAATAATAGGAATTGTTTTTTTCATAATAATAGCCGTCCACTGTTGTGAAGACGGCTATTATAGGCTTATCCAATGCTTTTAGCAAATTTTTCAAATTCTTTTGGCAACATTTTCAGTAGATTGCCTGGAGTAGTCGCATATAAATCCCAAGTTAAATCAAATTGGTTTAGAACATCGACCAACCTTCTTGCCGTACCAGGCGCATTATCTTTGCTGCTTGCGCCTTTCTTAACAGAGGCTACTTTAGGGTCATAATAAAGTTTTGTAACCAGTTCGACCACAACCTTATTTGTTATCAACTGAATATAAGCAGCAAATTGCTCCTGAATTTCTGAATGAATGTGAGGAGGTTTGCACAGCAATCCCATAGCCCGCAATGGGTCATCTTTGTGCGCACGATAAATCAAGTAAGATCCGATTAGATAATGGCGATAATATTTTTGAAAATTATCTGGTTTTGGAATGTACCTTGCCCGTTCTCGGGGTTTTCTTATACCTTTCGCATTTAGTGGACATAATATGTCAAAGTAAAAAAGCGTGCACCATGCCCATAACTCCATATCTTGTTCAATTCTGGGAACACTGACATTTGAAAAACTCTTGTATAAATACTCTGCAAGCTGAAAACGGGTTTGGAATTCACGAAGCTCCAATTCAGCATCAACATCAGCAATTATGGAATATATAGGGTTTTCCAGTAAATCTTTTGGTATAGGTAAAGTCCCATCCCTTTCGAGATTGTTCAGGTAATTATCAAACTCATTGAGTCCCATAGCAGTAAATCTTCTAACCTTCATTTTACACGCTCCATACTTCAGAGAAGCTTTTGCGAATCTGTTGGTGCTTGCAAAAAGCTGAGATCACGTTGTCTATCCATTCATAGCACATATCTTGATAGTCCTTTTCTGACGGCATTTCCCCTACACCAGGGAATGAGTTTGCAAATCGTAACCAGTTTGACATCCAATCATCCTCATCAGTCATGTCAAAATGCTTTTCAATCAAAAGGATTCTTGTCAATATTTCTTTGATAATCACGGGGTACGCTAGTGCTATAAAAGCTGGGTCGTGAGCAATTTGATGAGGGGATATTGCTTCAATGTTAAGTTCCAATATCGTTCTAGGGCCAGTGTAGTCCACTCTAAAAATCTGATCACCTAAGTTCTTCGGACAAACAGGTAAGAGAGGTAATCTTGGGTTTTCTTGTTGATTTGGAGTAACAAAAGGAATACGATCTGCTTCTGCAATTATCTTGCCTGTCGTTTCATCTGTGATTTTTACACGAAAGAGAATTCCATCTTTTGTTCCAAAGTTCGATAAATCCCGATCTTTATTTTCTACAATTGCACCAACTTTCCCGTAATCAAATCGCTTCCAATCTGTTTGGCGATAGGCTTCAATGAAAACTGAGCATTCATCTGGAAATTCGTAAGACATGATTTTGGATAAATTTGCTTCAAAAGACAAGTTGCCATTATTATCATCTATTAAGGTGACAACAATATCCTTTTGAAGGATTTTCACTCGCTTTGTATAGTTAAATCTTCTAATCATTATCGTCCTCGTTCAGCTCAACCTTTATATACAAGTCGCGATTTTCGTCAAATCCCGTAGCAATCAATTCAAAGTCATCATTCAATATATCCATCAAAATCATATTCTCCCGCACCCTGATTAATTTCAAGCCTTTTGAAGGTTTTTTAATTTTTATAGGCAATTGGTCAAGTCTAAAATCCGAAATATTGTAGCGTCTCAATGCATTGCCCTTTCTTACATCGTACGCGACATGAACTTCAATACGCATTGGTACTTTAATTTTTTCTTTGTTTGGCGTAATAGAAAAGCCACCTTTTATTTGAGACAGGACGAATTTTTTCTCCCTCACGGGTATCAGAGGTGGCGGCGGTTTAATAACCGTTCCTGGTTTGTTGGTTTTGTTGTCTGTTGTCCGTTTTGGCTGATTTTCATCTGTAATAGGTAACGAAAATATATCCGAGAGTAAACTTTCATCAATTGAATTCTCTTCAACAGACAAAGCGTTATTTATATTCGATACAATGTTTGCAACAAACTCTATGTAAGAAGAGCCGTACCAGTACTTATCTTTTATGTTCCTTTTTTGCCATTCGTTGTGAGCGGGATTTTCTGAATCTCCCAATAGCTTAACAAGAGGACCATCTTCAATAACGACCAATGACTTGACTCCTCGTGTAGGAGGAGCTTTTACCCTAGATACAATTAGTTCACTTCTAATAAAAGTTGGAAGTCCAGACTCGTTTTTATCTTGTTTCAGATAAATCATAAAAAATGAAGGTTCTTCTTTCCCAGACTTGGGACGAACAGTTAACGAAGCCCGAACAGCTAGAATTTCTCCATTTTGATATTGTTCACGCATTGGCAGGAGTTTATC